>JAMCWY010000007.1 GCA_023480925.1 Patescibacteria group bacterium | reverse complement strand
TGACCATCACGGAATATTTCTCCCTCTATCAAAAAGATGGGCACGGCCGATTGCTCCGAATGTATCTCGACCGAATCTTTGAGCCGCAAGAGCTCGCGCTTTTGCAATCGAAGATGAGCAGCAAAGCCGACATGCCAAACCTCAAATGTCCGAAATGCGGCGCGCTTATCGGCACGCCGATGGTCTACGAAGCGGAGAGGAGGTTGGCCTTTCGACTGATTCACGGCTCATTCGTGAAAAAGAAAAGCGACGGCGTTTATCCGCCAGCGCAGCAAACTAGAAATACTTACAATCCAGAAAGAGGAGGTAACGATGAAAAACGGAATTAAACCGCCGAGCATGGCTGACATCTGCGAGAGATCGAATATATCAGCCGAAGGAGTCAGTGCTTTTCTCGAACTGCTGAAACGCTCGATGGAGCCGTTCTCAAAACGCTTCAGCGTCAACGAGAATGGCGTCACCCGCTATTACGCAGTTGAGCGGAGAGGCATCGGTATTCTCAAAACCGAGCACGGCAAGTTCTGGCAGTACAACTTTGCGATCGATGATCAGTGGGAGAAATATTCCGTGATGGTCAAGGCAGAGTTGAACAAAGACCTACTTGTCCCCGTGTTCAAAAACAAAGACCAACTCGTTTTGCGTACCGACTCCGGTTGCGAAACTAGCCAAGTCTTTGGCGATCTAACATGTGAGTGTCGCGATCAACTTCATCTCGCACTAAAGGCAATCGAAGAAGTCGGTGAAGGAATGCTCATCAATATCCCACGCCAAGACGGCCGGGGTATGGGGCTTACCTTTAAGCTCGCGACACTGTGGATCCAGGACGTGCTTGGTGTCAACACTGTGGAGTCGGCTTCTCTGCTTGCCCCCGGGGGAGTGATCGACATTCGGACATATTCGGGTGTCATCTGTATCCTCAAGTTTTTCGGCATTCCAACAACGTGCCGGATTAACTTAGCGACTAACAATCCCAAGAAGGCGGACGTGTTCGCTGAAAACGGCTATACGGTGGCGGATTATATACCCGTCGTTATCGAGCCGAATGAACACACAAAACTGCACCTGCAAGCAAAGCAGGATCATCTCGGCCACAAGGGTCTCATCAAAAAAGGAGATAAAAATGAAAGCGAATGAACAAATCCTTGAACGGATGAGAGTTCATAACACGCTTCTGTGTTGTGGGCTCGATCCCGACCTGAAGAAAATGCCGCCTGAAATCACCGTAGGGAATACTTCCGATGAGGAGAAGGTACTCGCATTTCTTCGGGGAGTAATCGATGTAACGGCGCCACATGTCTGCGCCTTCAAGGCACAGAAGGCTTTCTTTGATGTGTTGAATGGCGGTCACGATGTTTTGAAAGAACTGATTGACTACATTCATACGTCGAACCAAGGCGTTCCTGTTATTGTCGATTGCAAGATCGGCGATATCGAAAACACGATGGAGGCGTACATTCAAAATCTGTTCGGTTTACTCCAAGCGGATGGCATTGTCGTCAATCCCTACATGGGAGATGATGTCATGCTTCCTCTTGTCGAACTGACGGATAAATCCATTGTGGTTCTTGTCAAGACAAGTAATCCATCCGGCGGTATCGTCCAGGACGTCGTCATACAAGACGGTCAACCACTTTGGCGGCATGTGCTCGATCTTGTGATAAATCGCTGGAATCGTAGTGAAAACATGATTCTCGTGCTTTCCTCGACTGCTGGACTTAACATGGAGGAGATTCGCACGATTGTCCCCGACAACATGCCGATTCTTCTCGCTGGGGTAGGTGCTCAAGGCGGCAGTTATACCGACTTGCGCAAACTGCTCAATTCTGAAGGCACCGGAGCGTTCATCAATTCATCGCGTGGCATTCTTTATCCGCAACAAAGTAAGCAATTCTGGCAAAGCGCGGTTGAGAAAGCGGCGGTTGAATTGAAAGAGGCTCTGAATAAGGAAGGAGGGAGGGCGAGATGAGCAAGTTTCTGCTTCTCTTGGGACCATCGGGCGTCGGCAAGAACTCGATAATCGATGAGTTGATTCGACTGGATAGTAGATTCGTGTACATCTCGCCATTCATGACTCGTCCACTTCGGAAGGGAGAGAGAAACAAGATTTCCGTAAGCGGCGGAGAGATGGATGAGATGTTGGAACGAGGAGAGTTCCTCGTGATTAACGAACTTTACGGTGTTCGCTATGCAACACCTCGCCAACCAATCGAACAAGCATTGAAGGAGGGTAACTTCCCCGTGCTTGATTGGCCAATCGGCAGAGTAAGCGTAATGACGGAAGCATTCCCGGATCAGCTCTATATCGTGTACATTTCACCACCATCCATCGAAGCTCTACAGCGACGATTGGCGAGAGACGACAGGGATACGAACGGACATCGCTTGCGGAGCGCACGCGAAGAGCTGGAAGTACTGGAATCTTCCAGACACGCCGGAATCTACGATTTCGAGATTGTCTCGGAAGAAAATCAAGTGCCAAAAGTTGCTCAAACGATCTACGCCAGCTATCTCCAGCAGTTCTTTCGTCAGCAACCCTAACCTCGCAGTTTCATTTCAGATTTTTCTGGATGGACTGCGAGGTTTTCTTTTTTGCGGCCTTGCCCGCGAAAATCCGCCGCGCATTCCTCCCGCACCCTCCTGCGCGGCGGATACCAAATCCCCGCACAAAAAAAGTCGAGGCAAAGCAAATCCTTTTCCTCCCGCAAAAATAGTTTTGCTTTGCCTCGCCCGCATTGTTAGCCCCGCCGCACCGCCCGAATACTTGGAGGGCGGAACCGAGCAGAAAAATATCCCCTTCCTTTTTAGAAGAAAAAATCGGTCGCGCGTACATCAGGAAAAGCGAAGAAAACTTTTTTGCTGGCTGGCGAGCGTTAGCGAGCGGCGGCGGGGCGGCTTCCTTTGGTCAGAAATTTCTGCTAAAATACGTTCGAGCTTGGTTGTATAAATACACCAGAATAAAACTAGACGGCTTTTTGGAAGCCATTTGGTGGGCGGCCCGCAAGGCCGCCCATTGAGTTTGCCCTGATGAATCCTTGCCGCTCGGCGCGCGCAGGCGCGCCTCGCGGTTGGCCAAAACGAGGTTCGCTCTTGTGCGATTTTAATTCTGTCTCGGATTTGATTTGCCCAACAAAAAAATTTTTGCTATAATGATTATGTACTCAACTGACCGATTGCTTATTTTAATGGCCGTCTTAGTCAGCTTGAGCAATCGAGTTGAGTACAACTAGGGCGGCCATTTAAGTTTTCAATATTATGGACAAAATTATTTCACCGCAAAAATTCTTTTTGTATGCCCGCAAGTCCACCGATGTTGAGGACAAGCAGGTGTTGAGTATTGAAGCGCAGATCACAGAATTGCACGCCTTTGCGAAAACCGAAGGACTGAACATTATCGAGGAGCTTGTAGAAAAACAGTCGGCCAAAATTCCGGGCAGACTGATTTTTGGTGAAATGATAAAACGTATTGAAGCTGGTGAAGCCAACGGAATTTTGGCCTGGCATCCCGACAGACTGGCGCGCAATTCTGTTGACGGTGGACGCATTATCTATCTTTTGGATTGCGGGCATTTGGCGATACTCAAATTTCCAACCTTTTGGGCAGAAAATACATCGCAAGGAAAATTTATGTTGAGTATCGCCTTTGGGCAAAGCAAATACTATGTGGATTCGCTTGCCGAGAACACCAAACGAGGATTGCGCCAAAAAGTGAGGCGCGGAGAATACACCAGTTTAGCTCCAATAGGATACATAAATGACGTTCGCAATAAATCTATCATTGTGGACAAAAAACGCGCCTCAATCATTCGTAGAGCGTTTGAGCTATATGCACAGAACCACTCTCGTCTTGAGGATATTTCCAATTTTTTGGCGCAATCCGGTGTCCATTCCAAAAACGGCAAGCGACTCCACCGAGACAGAATTACTTTTATCCTTTCCAATCCCTTCTACTATGGCCATTTTCGCTATGGCGGTGAAATCCACGAGGGCAAGCACCAGCCAGTCGTCTCAAAGAAAATTTTTGATAAAGTTCAAGATGTATTGAAGCAGAGAGGCAAACCAAAAACTAAAGGTAAGGTTGAAAAACCATTTGTTGGTTTACTGCGATGTGGGGAGTGTGGACGCATGATAACTGCCGAAATCCAAAAAGGTCATACTTACTATCGTTGCACCAAGAAGAATATCCAGTGTGGTCAGCCATATGTGCGCGAGGAAGAACTGGATCGGCAGTTATCCTCTCTGCTTCAAAAATTTTCTTTGAGGCCGGATTGGGCGGCAAAACTAAGCGCCAAACTTGAAAAAGAAAAAATCGGAGCCGCCCAATCCTCAACCGCTTTTGTTCAAGAAGCGCGAGAGAAAATAAAAACCATCTCGCTTAAACTTCAGCGACTTCTTGATGGTTATTTGGAGCAAGACATTGACCGTGAAATTTATCGCGTGGAAAAAGCAAAATTACTTTCCGAAAAGAAGTCGCTGGAGGAGCAATCTACCCGACTTGAACAAAAGCGGACTGGCTGGCTCGAACCGATGGCAGAATGGATAAAAGAGGCAAGTTCCTTGCCTAAAATCGCACAAGAGAGCAACCTTTTTGAGAAAAAGGTTGCCGCCGAAAAACTTTTCGGCTCGAACCTCGTTTTGGCCAACCGCGAGGCGCGCCTGCGCGCGCCGAGCGGCAAGGATTCATCGGGGCAAACTCAATGGGCGGCCTTGCGGGCCGCCCACCAAATGGCTTCCAAAAAGCCGTCTAGTTTTATTCTGGTGCCCCTAGGAGGATTCGAACCTCCAATGCTGGTTCCGAAGACCAGTGTGATGTCCGTTTCACCATAGGGGCGAGGAAGAAGTCAATTTTTTATGCGGATTCAAAATCATAACGCGACCCGGTTTGATTAGATTCTGATTTTTTATTTTATTTTTATTTCGACCTTTTTTCTTACTTAAACCGCTGATTGTTTTACTTAGTGGTTCGTATAGTTCCGCGTTATTTTGGCAAGGAGCGATTATTTCAAAATTGTCAAGCCTATGATAATTTTAGCATTATTTGCTTTTAATGTTTTGCTTGCTTCGATTAGAGTCGCGCCGGTGGTCCAAACATCATCAATCAAAATGATTTTTTTCGGCGTTGGCTCGATTGTTTTAAAAATTCCTTTAACGTTTTGCTCCCGATCTTTTCCGGTTAAACTCGCTTGGCTTTGGTTGTTGATGATTCGAATCAGGCTATTTTTAACTTCCAAACCGGTCAAAGAACTGATTTGATTGGCGATAACCTCGGCCTGGTTAAAACCGCGTTCTTTAAAACGTTTGGGGTGAAGGGGAATGGGGACGAGTTTGTAATCGGGAGAAAATCTTAATTGTTTCAGTTTCCCCGCCATTAGACCGCCGAGCCAGTCAAAAATCGTGAAATAACCTTGATATTTGGCGGTTTTTATCAGTTGGTTGATCGGTTTGTTTTCATACTGGCCGAAATAAATCAGGCTTGAGAGAAAGTTGTGGCAACAGATTTTGGCCGGGTTGACGATAAAAGGTTTGCGCCGATCGCAAAATGGGCAGCAGAGATCCAAACTAAAATTTGTTTCAAGTAGGCAGTTGGAACAAAGATATTGATCGCGTAAAAGTTTTTGGCAGTTGAAACAAAAAGACGGGGCTAAAACTTGGGTCAGTCCTTCTTTGGTTTTTTGGTATAATTTAAGAATGTCCATTTTCGGTCAAAATAAAATTCTTGGCATTGATTTGGGTTCAAAACACATCAAAGTGGTGGAGACGGAAAAAGTGAACCGCAATATCAAGCTTTTAAATTATTCTATCACGTCTTTGTCTTGGTCGGAGCAGTTTGGCCGTTTGCTCGATACGTCTCAGACTTTTGAGGAAAATCTTGGCCAACTCTTGGGCGAGGTGACGAAAGATTTTAAGACGCGGGAGGCGATTTTCGTCTTGCCGGCTAACTTGCTCTTTTCCTCTTTTTTTTCTTTGCCGTTGATTTCGGAAAAAAATTTAAAAAACGCCATCATTTACGAGGCAAGCAAGTATATTCCGATCGCCGCGGACGAGGTGGCGATTGATTGGCGCGCTTTCCAATTCCAAAATATTTATCAGCAAGAAAGCCAACCGCGTTGGCTGATTTTTATGGTCGCCTCGCCCAAAAATTTAATTGAAAAATTTCAAAATGCTTCGATGATCGCCGGTTTAAAATTGCGCAAAACTATTCCGGAATTCTTGGCGATTGAGCCGTTTTTGGTTGATACGTCGCCTAAGGCCATCATTGATTTGGGCACGAGTTATTCTTTGTTTTTGGTTTTCCACCAGAATAAAATAATCTACGGCAAAAAAATTCAATTCCGAGCGTACGATTTGATTCAATCGATGGCGACAATGATGAACGTTGTTTTCGATCGAGCCGAAGATTTTTTGGTTGAGAATGGTTTTAATTTGCCGCCCGAGGAGAGCGATCTTCAGGCGAATATTTTTAATTTCGTTGGCAATTTGGCGAACGAACTAACTCAGTCGGTTAACGAAGTTGAAGAAAGATTTTTGATTAATATCGATACTTTGCTCTTAACCGGCGGTTTAGTTTTAGCGCCTGGTTTTTTGAATTTGCTCGCGTCGAAAATAACCAAATTCCCAATCGCTTTAATGGACCCTTTCGATAAAATTATTTTGCCTAGCCGGGTTAAGGGCGTTGAGTTGAAGCGCGGACCGGTTTTGAGCCAAGCCTTGGGCGCTTGTTTTAAATATTTTTTTGATAAAATAAAATAATCGTCTTGACCTTGGGCCAAGAGGGAAAAATCAATGAAAGATTTTCTTCAAACCGCGCCGGTTAAATTAATTTTAGTTCTGGCCGCCGCCTACGGCTTGCTCTGGTCGGCTAACTTCGGTTTGATTTTTTGGCAAGGACGTTTAAACAACACTATCAGCCAAAATAAAAACAAAATTGACGGTACCATCAACAGTTTGAATTTGAATGCTTTAAGCGGCAAAGAATACAGCGCGTTTATCCAATTTCTTTACCTGGAAAAATTGATCGGTCAACGCCGATCGCCGGTTGTTCTTTTGAACAATATCGATAATACCTTGCCGAAAGAACTAACTGTCAAGAGCTTTCAGGTTGACGTTCAAACCGGCGTCTTTGAAATTAAAGGAACAGTGCCGAATCTTTTTCAGGCGGTTCGAGTCATCGCTTATTTCAAAACGAGTCCAAACTTTACTGATTTGAACGATGATTTCAATATTGATTCAAAGACGGGCGCGGTTGATTTGACCTTTGATGGCAAATTAAACAAAAATCTTTTCAATGCGCCTAATCATTAATCTTGTTATCGTCTTTTTAATCATCGGCATTATCTCGTTATTGTTCAGAGGTATTCTGCCGAATTATCGTTCGGATTTAAGTTTAATTGAAAAGAACAACGAGCAAAAAATCGAGTTGGCCAAGGTTAAGGTTTTACAAAATCTAAGTCAAACTTTGAGCCAAAGCGCCAACATTCAATCTTTGGTCTCGAGCCAGCCGTACCTCGATATTTATCTGCCGCGAACGTTCAAAAATGACGAGACGAGTTTGATCTTGAACCAAATTTTAAGTTCGAACGGCGCGGCTGAATTGCAAAATATCAATTTTATCGCCGGGACCACAATTGATTTGCCGGAGTTGAATATTCAGTCGCTTCAACCGGAAGTTTTTCATCTAACCTATAACGGCGATTATCCCCATTTAATCGGTCTATTTAATTCAATTTATAATTACAGCCGTCTTTTTGATTTGAACGAAATGAGTTTGAATCGGACGGCGAGCGGAACTAAAGCCGATTTAATCTATCAAACCTATTATCTTCTGCCGGTTAAGCTGATTAATCCAAACGCGCCAACGACAAAATAATGAAAATTAATTTCGATAAAAATAAAAAATCATCTTGGCTTGATCTTGGTCTCAGTTTGATCGTTCTTGTCTTCGTTGGTTTGGCTGGCTGGTTGTTGTTATGGCATTTCGGCATTTTGAAAAAAGAAGCGCCGGTTTCGCCGGAAATGACTCGGATTCAAAACGAGATGAATTATATTCAAAAATATGATATTAATCAGGCGGCGAATAATTTGAAAAATCTTGTTCCGCCGGCCCAAAGCCTAACTATTCCAACTTTGACGCCTTCGGAAATTGGCAAACAGAATATATTTGAATAACCAATGCCAAACGTGGAAGAAACTTTAACTAATAAGATTAAAGAACTTTACCCGGATCAAATCCAATCGTGGTTGGAGGCAGCTAAAGAAAGGAAGGTTGGTTTGGAAGAGTATCTTTATCAAACCAATCGCGTTTCGGGCCAGGAGATTTTGAAAATTAAAAAAGAGATTTTTAAATTACCGGTTAAAGTTTTCAACCAAGACGAAATTATCGACGAAAAAGTTTTAACGATTATCCCCGAGAATACGGCCAAGGTTTATCAGATCGTCGCTTTCGATCACCGGAATAACGAAGTCGACATCGGTGTGGTTAATCCGAACCAACCAAACTTAACCGAGGCGATCGAGTTCATTAAAACCTCGCTTCGGGTTGAGCCGAAGATTTTTTTAATTTCGTTCAACGATTTTTATTTCGCCATTCGCCAGTATCATCTTTTTAGCAAAGAGCTGAAAGGTTTGATTAATCAGTTTCGCGAACGCAAACCTTACGATCAGACTAAAGAGATTGTTCGTTTGACCGAAGAAGTTTTGCCGACCGAGGAGGCGCCCGTGATCAAACTGATTGAGTTTATTATTTCCGAAGGCGTTGCTCAAAAAGTTTCCGATGTTCATCTTGAACCTTTGAGCGATCGGACCAGACTGCGTTTTCGAATCCAAGGCGATCTTAAAACCGTCGCTTATTTCCCCAAGGATATTCATTATCAGCTGATCAATCGGATTAAAATTTTGGCCGACATGAAAATTGAAGAGACGCGGGTGCCTCAAGACGGCCGTTTTCGAGCCTGGGTTGAAGACCGTGAAATTGATTTTCGCGTCGGCATTTTGCCGGTCGCGGGAACGGAGAAGGTCGCGATCAGAGTTCTCGATCCAAGCGTTGGCCTTAAGCGTTTGCCCGAGATCGGCGTTTCTGATTTTAATTTTGACAAAATCAAAGCGGCAATCAAGCGGCCGTTCGGAATGATTTTGATCAGCGGGCCGACCGGTTCGGGCAAGACGACCAGCCTTTACGCCATGCTTCAAGAATTAAATAAAGAGAATGTCAATTTGGTTAGCTTGGAGGATCCGGTTGAGTATGAGATTGACGGCGTTAACCAGTCTCAAGTTAAGCCGGAAATCAACTATACCTTCGCGACCGGCTTAAGAGAAATTTTAAGACAAGACCCGGACATTATTTTAGTCGGTGAAATCCGCGATCGGGAAACGGCCGAGTTGGCGGTTCACGCTTCTTTGACTGGCCATCTCGTTCTTTCAACCATTCATACCAATAACGCTCTTGGGACGATTACGCGTTTAGTTGACATTGGCATCGAGCGGTTTCTTCTACCTCAAACAATTTTGCTTTTAATTTCCCAACGTCTGGCTCGGCGGCTTTGCGATGATTGCAAGGTTAAGAAAGACGCTGACGAAAATTTTAAAAAGATTATCAACGAAAGTTTCAAAAATCTGCCCGGCGGTTTGACCGACAAGTACGCCAAAGGCGATAACTACCAAATTTATTATCCTCAGGGCTGTCAAAAGTGTAATTTTAAAGGCTTTGTTGGCCGAATCGGAATTTTTGAAGTGGTTTTGATAACTGACGAGATTAAAAACGCGGTTTATCAAGGTTTAACCGAAGAAGAAGTGGCAAAGTTGTTGCCGAAGCAAAATTTTATCAGTTTGCGTCAAGATGGAATTTTAAAGGCGTTGGCTGGGCTTGTCAATCTTGAAGAAATTGTTAAAATAACTTAAAAATTTAAAAATTAACCAAAAAATAAACAATGGACGAACAGTTGAAAAACTTGCTCGAACTGGCGGTAAAACGGAATGCTTCGGATTTACATATTGTTCCGGGCCGATTTCCGTCTTTGCGGATTGACGGCGAACTGATTTCAATCGCCGAGAACGGTATTATGGTTGCCAGAGAAACGGAAAAAATTTTATTTTCAATTTTGGATCAAGATCAAAAAGAACGTTTGGCCAAGGCGAAGGACTTAGACTTTTCCTTCGGTTTAAACGACGATGTCAGATTTCGCGTCAACGTTTATTTACAAACAAACGGTTGGTCGGGTGCTTTCCGGTTGATTCAGGCTTCGATTAAAACGATTGAGGAGTTAAATTTGCCGCCGGTTTTGCACGAGCTAACCGACCGGCGTCAGGGTTTTATCTTGATCGCTGGCCCGGCCGGAATGGGCAAGTCAACTACCCTGGCTTCGCTTATCGACGAGATTAACCATAAACGGAGTATTCATATTATCACGATTGAAGAGCCGATTGAATTTTTGTTTTCTTCGGACAAAGCGATTGTCTCACAGAGGGAAATTCCGAAAGATTCGCCCAATTGGCATAGGGCTTTGCGGGCGGCTTTGCGCGAAGATCCGGATTTAATTATGATTGGTGAGTTGCGCGACGCCGAATCGATCGCGATCGCTTTAACCGCGGCCGAGACCGGCCACTTGGTTTTGGGCACGCTCCACACCAACTCGGCCGCTCAGACGATCGATCGAATCATCGATGTTTTGCCCGAAACGGTTAAAAGCCAGGCGCGTTTTCAACTTGCTTCCAGTTTAATCGGAGTCGTCTCCCAGCGTTTGGTTCCAAAGATCGAGAATGGTCGGATTCCGGCGGTTGAAATATTATTCGCGACGTCGGCGGTTAAAAATCTGATTCGAGAAAATAAAATTTATCAGATTGATCTAGTTGTTGAAACAAGTTTTGATCAGGGCATGATCACTTTGGAGCGATCTTTGGTTACATTGGTTGAGGCCGGCCAAATTTCAATCGAGATGGCACTCCAGTACGCGCCTAATCCGGAAAGATTAAGATCGTTTATGGTTTCAAAATGAAGTTTAACTTTAAAGCTTTCGATCGGGAGGGTAATTTCAAGGAAGGCGTGGTTGAGGGAAATGACATCAATGCCGCTTATCAGTACTTGTCCGATCAGAATCTAACGCCAACAAAAGTTTCTCCGGTTAATGCTTTTAGAATTCCAATTCTCGACCGGATTACGATTAAAGATGTGGCTTTTTTCACCCGTCAGCTTTCATATCTGGTTAAAGCGCGGGTGCCGTTGGATGAGTCGCTTCGGGCGCTTTACCAAAGTTCGAAAAAAAACAGTCTTAAAAGCGTATTTTTCGATCTTTACAGCAATCTTCAAGCCGGGATGAGTTTGTCTCAATCTTTTTCCAAGTTCCCGAAAATTTTTTCAATTTTTTACATTCGAATTGTTGAGATCGGTGAGGTCTCGGGCAATTTAGATGAGACTTTGGCCTATTTGGCCGAGTATCTTGAAAATCAAAATAGGTTTATGGAAAAATTTCTTCAAGCTTCTTACTACCCAATTTTTGTTTTTTGTATTTTTATCGGAACAATGTTGACTCTATCGATCGAAGTCATTCCTCAAATTACCAAGATCTTCGTCGAAGCGAAAGTTCAGGTTCCGTTAATCACGAGAATATTCAACGACATCGCAATTTTTATAATTCATGACTGGCTTTACATTATTATCTTTTTGGGCTTCGCCATTTATTATGGCGTTAATTATTTTAAAACAACCGAGGGTAAACTTTTTTTGTTCGTGACCTTGGATCATACGCCGGTTTTTGGTTCAATCATAAAAGAAATTTACTTGTCGCGATTTCTCGAGTCGCTTAGTTTTTTAGTCCGTGGCGGCGTGACGGTACCGGAAACATTTGACACGATTGGCCGAAGTATGGATAACCCAATTTACGAAAAAGCTCTCAATGTCGTCGCGGACGAAACAAGAAAAGGAAAGCGAATCTATGAAAGCCTGGTTTTATTTCCGGATCTGTTCCCGGCAATCGTGATTCAGACGATTCAGACCGGCGAAAAAACCGGTCAGCTTGTCGAAGGCATTGACCGAATTAACCTTTATTTTAAAGACGATATTGAGAACAAGACCGCGTCGTTGGGCGAGTTGATCCAGCCTTTTATGATTCTAATCTTGGCCGGCGGGTTGGCTTTTCTCGAATTATCATTGATGATTCCTTTATTGAAGCTGACGAGCGCGGTTCAGTCGCTTTAATCTTTGACCTATGGATTTTTCGGTTTTATCAAAATCGCGATTAAAATTTAAACTTAAACACAAACACGCGTTCGTTGAAATTTAAGATCGAATTAAAGTTTAACAGAATCAATCACAAAAATGCGTCGCATCAACAACAAAGCTTTTACTTTAATCGAATTGGCAGTTGTTATTCTGGTTATCGGCATTTTGGCTGCGATCGTTCTTAGGAATATCGGTTCAACCGCGATTCAAGCTCGAGACACCAAACGCGTTGGCGATCTTAAAAACGTTACCATTTATTTAGCTCAGTATTATCAGGAATATGGCTATTATCCAACTACAACCGCGACAAGCAATGATTCGATGGTCGCCGGCGTGGCTTGGAATGAATTGGGCCAAGCTTTAATTTCCGCCGGCATTATTCAGACAATGGATCAGTTGCCGATGCCGCCTCGCGTTTCAAACCAAACAACTTATTACAACTATTTTCCTTGCACTGACAACGCTAACGATTATACCTTGCAAAATGGCAGTATCTTGGTCAGCCGGGCCGATCATTTTACTTTGGAGACTTTTATCGAGGAAAGCACGTCTTCTAATCCTCAGATTTATAGCGACAGTGTCGGTTGGAACGAGCCTAATAATTGGAACGGTCCTCCGGGTTGGTTTTGCACGCCTTATAACTGGCCCAGCTCTTGCACGCTTAGTTTACCAGGTGCCGATGGCTATTGTATCGTGGAATAAACGGATTTTTGATTAAAATCGTCTTTTCGTTATCCACATTTTGATTTGACTTAATTCAAATTAAAAGATAAAATAAATATAATATAAAAAACAAAGGTCGCAAAATTATAAATTGAAAATTATCTTTATTTAATTTAATTATTTATATTTTAAACTGGTCGAATTAAAGTTTAACAGAATCAATCACAAAAATGCGTCGCATCAACAACAAAGCTTTTACTTTAATCGAATTGGCAGTTGTTATTCTGGTTATCGGCATTTTGGCTGCGATCGTTCTTAGGAATATCGGTTCAACCGCGATTCAAGCTCGAGACACCAAACGCGTTGGCGATCTTAAAAATGTCTCGAATTATTTGGCTCAATATTTGTCGAAAAACGGTTATTTCCCAACAACGACTGATTGGAGTACTTTGAACGGCAACTTGGCTGCCAGCGGTGTTACTACCGGCGGTGGTATTGGTTTGCCGGTTAGTCCTTCGGGTCGGAATGGTTATTACTACTTCGCTTGTACGGATCAGGGTAACACTGCTCCGGGCGCGACTGGCGGTGGTATAGCGAACCATTTTGTTTTAATGGCAACTTTGGAAGAGTCGTCAACGACTAATCCTCAGATCTATCAAGTTTCGTCGCAATACCCAAGCAACTGGGCTTGCAATGGCGCTGGCCAAACAACTGTAACTGGATCGAACGGAGGAACTATAAGTACTTTTGCACCAACTACTTGCACCACAGGCAATAATATTTGTACTTCAAACTAAGAATAAATCTTAGTTTGAAACTAAAAAGGGGAGTCAGCTCTCCTTTTTAGTTTTATCGTTTATAATTTGGGATGATTTTTATCGGGTTTTTTATTTTTGGTCTTTTTCTAGGCAGTTTATTGAATAATATCGCTCTTCGTTTGGAGGCGGAGGAGGATTTTATCTTTTCTCGATCAAAATGTCCTAATTGCCTAAAACAACTAAGATGGTTTGAACTAATTCCGATCGTCAGTTTTTTGGTTCAAAAGGGTCGATGCCGCGATTGCGACCAAAAAATTTCCTGGCGTTATCCGCTTGTCGAAATTTTAACCGGCGTCTGGGTCAGTCTTTTGGCTTTTAGTATTATCGATATTTCCGGCCGGAACTTTTTTAACGGTGGCTTTTTAATTTGGTTCAGCTCGATTTATTACTTAATTTTTTTGAGCATTATCTTTGTTTTAGCCTTATTTGATTTTAAAACAACCTATATTGACGAGCGGTTTATTTGGTTTGGCGTTATTGTTTGGCTAATTTTTCAATTCGCGCCGTTTCTGCTTGCCGGCCACTTGCCCGGATTCATCAAACAGACGTTTGAGAATTTAAATTTTACCGGCCGATTTAATTACCTTTTCCCGCCAGCGTTGAGATTGACCGATCAGCTTTTTCGCGCCTATGTTTTTTCAATTATTTTTGTCTTTGTTTTTCTCGCCACTCTTGGCCGGGGTATGGGTTTGGGCGACGCCAAGGTTATATTTTTAATGGGCTTGTTTCTAAACTGGGGCGATTTGGCTATGGCTTTATTTTTGTCTTTTCTTTTTGGTTCGATTTACGGCTTGGCTAGGTTGATGGCGAAGAAAAAATTTTTTCAAGAAGTGCCTTTTGTCCCGTTTCTCTTTTTGGGTATAATAATAACAATGTTTGGCGGCGGCTGGCTAAGCAAATTTTATTTTAACTGGTTAAGCTTGGGCTAGTTTAAATTTACAGCAGGAATAAAAATACGATGCCAATGACAAAAATAGCGCGTTTGCGGCAGCCAGAAAACCGGAACGATTTTTTAAAACGGAGGAAAAATAATTTTCAGCCTCGGGCTTTTACTCTGGTTGAAATGGTGATAATTCTTTTGGCGACCGCGATTATTTTTGGTTTGTTTATCAAGTATACTTCCTTAAACCAGAATTTTTTGAAACTAAACCGGAAAATAATCACTTTAACTAATAATCTTCAAACCGCTTCCCATCTAAGTTTCGAGTCCGTGACTTTGGTCGGCAATCAAACTGTTTGCGGTATTGGTTTAATTTTCACGACTTCATCTTATCAAGTTGTCGGCTACGCCACCTCGACCATCAATTGCGCCAGTGTCGCCAGCTCGTCTTTCAATCTTCTTTCAAACGGGGCGACTTATTTAGATTTGACAAGCGGATTAAGTTTTGTCCCGCACGACAGTTTTCCTTCAAGTACTCTTTTGGAGAATGATTTCAACGGCGTTAGTTTAACTATCGCGACCTCGAGTTTGGCTCAGCCGATTTCGTTTAATCGGTTTGAGGCGATCTTTACTTCGCCTTACGGTCGGCCGCTTTTATTCAAAGATGGCTCGGCCATGCCTTTTGGTGGCAATTCGCAAAACTTGTTTTTGGGTTTATCATTAAATAATAACACCAGTTCAGTCAGGATAACCGGGATTGGTCAAGTTATACTTAATCAATGAGATGCGGTTAAGATTAAACCAAATTTTTAAAAATAATAAAAAAAATAAGAAAAAATATTTTCAATCCGGCTTGACTTTAATTGAAGCGATGGCGGCTTTGATGATTTTCGCCACCGCCTTTATTATTTTTTTGAGACTTGCTTTCGATTACGGCCGCGTTCTTCACAAAAACGAAAATCGTTTGATCGCTTATTCTTTGGCGCGCGAAGGATTGGAGTTGGCGATGGCGGAAAGAAACTATCAGTGGGGTTTGGGCCAAAACTGGCTTGGAAGTTTGTCGGCGGGTGGAAATTTTTGTATTAATTATGATTTGACCGCGTCGTCGCCATCAAATGGTTTCTGCCAATTTTATCTTAACCAAGAAAATTTTTATGCTTTAAACGCTCAGTCGGGCAATCAGTCAAACCAATCAACCGATTTTTATCAGAAATTGACCGCGTACGCCCTGCCTAATATTCCGATCGCGTCCGCGACGATGATTGTTTCTGAAGTTGACTGGCCCAGTCCGAACCAGCCGAATCAAAAGATTAAGTTAAGTTTAATCTTGACTGATTGGAATAGTGTTCAGTAAAATAAAATGACGAAAGTTTTGTCGAAGCGAAACGAAAAATTTCGGGTGAAAAGTTTTACCGCGATCGAGATGACGATCGCGATGCTCGTGTTGTCGTTTGTCTTGTCGCTTTTGTATATTTCTTATTCCAATTTGATTCGGTTTAATTTGGCCGAGACCAAAATTTTAAACGCCGTCAACAACACTGATTTGAGTATGGAAAATGTTTGGCGCCAATTAAAATATGGGACTGATTTTTCCTGGTCCAACGGCATTTTAAGTTTTAATGATCGAACTTGTGTGCCTCAAAACGTTTATCTTGACAGCCAGAATCATGTTTTATATTACGGCAGCACAAGCCCCGATTTAGCTTCGCCTCTGACCGATTCGACTTTGATTAAAATTAACAGTTTTAATGTTTCCTTGAACGGTACCTCAAGCGGTTCGTATTATTCTCAAGCTTCGGTTAAGGCGATTACGCTTGATTTGGTTGGTCAGGTTACCGGTTTGCCGAACAAAAATTTAAACTATCAGATTGTCGTCGCGCCGATTAACAGCGCTTTAAGGACAAATCCGTGTTCGCCTTAATTTCAAGTCAAAATGAGCAAGAGAAAAAATCAGCGAAAATTTTATCAAAATAAAGCCCAAGTTCTTTTGGTCGCGATTTTCGTGATGGTCGCCGCCGGCGCGGTTATCTACGTTCTTTCCGAACCAATCTTAGTCCAAACGATTTCTTTGAGAAAGACGATTAATTCGTTTCAAGCGATTTCTAACGCCGAGTCCGGTCTTGAGATCGAGCTTTTGAATCAATACACCTACACGGGCAGCAGCAGCCTTGATATTCTGGCTTCGCCCACTTATTGGCATCAACCAATGCCAAGCCGCTCAAACATTTCATCAGGTTGGTGTTCGGGCGACGCCAATCCGGAAATTTATCATCGTTATTCGACCGGCTGTTTTATCGCTCCCAGCGGCTTTACCACCAGCACCTTCGGCTATTTTAATATTGACGTCAGCACGTCAACGAGTCAGTCTGGTGTTACATTGATTATTGATTCAATCGGTTATGGCGGCGCTGGTTTGAGCCAACGGTCTTTGGTCTTTGAGACTTCGATTTAAGCGGCCGGGCTAAACCAATTTAAAACAATAATTCAATCAATAACGATTCGATGAATTCGGCTGAGGCAAAAAAAAGAATTGAAAAATTAAAGAAAGAAATAAATCATTATCGTTACGCCTATCACGTTTTGAACCAAGAGTTGATCCCGCCGGCCGCGCTTGACTCTTTAAAAAAAGAGCTTTTTGATCTAGAAAAACGGTTTCCTCGGCTGATTACGGCTGATTCGCCCACTCAGCGGATCGGCGGCAAACCCCTCAAAGAATTTGCCAAAGTTCGGCACTTGGTTCCGATGCTTTCTTTTAATGACGCTTTTAGCCAAGAGGATATTTTGAATTTTGAAGAGCGGAACTTAAAACTTTTAAATCCGGTCGAGAAGTTTGATTATTATCTTGAATTAAAAATCGACGGCTTGGCGATTAAGTTAATTTATGAAAATGGATTTTTAAAAATTGGTTCGACTCGCGGCGATGGTTATTTGGGCGAAGATGTGATCAGCAATATCAAAACAATCGAAGCAATTCCATTAAAGCTTTTGTCTCTGGCTGAGATTGCCAAAAATTTAAAGTTAGCCGGGTTAAACCAAAAAATAATCAAAAATTTTGAAGACCGTTATCCAGCCGAGCTCGAAGTCCGAGGCGAGGTCTTTATAACAAAGAAAAATCTTTTCGTTCTTAATGACCAAAGAACAAAAAAAGGCGAGACAACTTTTGCTAATCCCCGCAACGCCGCCGCCGGTTCGCTTCGCCAACTCGATCCAAAAATAAGCGCGAGCCGAAAGTTGGACTCGTTTATTTACGATATTGTCAGCGATCTGGGCCAAGAAACTCATGAAGAGGAGCACCTGATTTTGAAAAGTCTCGGTTTCAAGGTTAATCCGTACTCAAAACGGGTTAAAAATATGGTCGAGGCGAGCAAGTTTCGAGACGAGTGGGAAAAGAGAAGGGAAGAACTTGATTTTGAAATTGACGGCATCGTTATTCAGATTAACCAAAATAGCGTTTTTCAAAAATTGGGCGTTGTTGGCAAGGCGCCCCGGGCGGCGATTGCTTTCAAATTTTCACCGAAGCAGACGACGACGCGAGTCAAAAATATTATTCTTCAAGTCGGCCGAACCGGAATTTTAACGCCCGTGGCCGCGCTCGAACCGATCGAGCTTGGCGGTGTCAGAATTTCTCGGGCTTCGCTTCACAACCAAGCCGAGATTGAAAAATTGGATCTGCGGATCGGCGATACGGTTATTGTCAGCCGGGCCGGCGATGTTATTCCTCAGGTCGATCAAGTTTTAAAAAATTTGCGCGACGGTCAAGAAAAAAAATTTATTTTTCCGAAAAAATGTCCGATTTGCGATTCGACCGCGGTTAAAATTGGCGCTTACTATCGTTGTTCAAATAAAAATTGCGTCGCTTTACTCAGAGAACAAATTTACCATTTTGTTTCCAAGCCGGCTTTTGACGTTAAGGGTTTGGGCCCGAAAATTATCGATAAATTTCTCGATTGGGGTCTAATCCAGGACGCCGCCGACTTGTTTAAGTTTAAATCGGGCGACCTGGTCGGCCTTGAGGGTTTTGATCTGACTTCGGAAAAAAATATTCTGGCCAACATCGATCGAGCCAAGACGATTTCTTTGAGACGATTTCTTTATGGTCTCGGCATTATTCATTTTGGCCAAGAAAACGCCAATGTTTTAGCGGATTTTTTAAAGAAGAGGGGAGTGATTAAAAAACCAATCGATCTTTGGTTGGCCGCGCGCAAACTCAATCCCAATGATTACAACGCCATCGTCGGCTTTGGCCCGAAAATCATCGCGAGCTTGACCGATTATTTTAACAATTCCAAAACCAAAGTTTTTCTGGAAAAATTAACCCGAGCGGGAATAAAAATTAAAAGTCAATCCTTTTCAGCCGGTTCGAAAAATATTTTTACCGGCCAAGTTTTCGTTTTAACCGGCCAGCTTAAAAATTATGGCCGCGAGGAGGCGAAAGAACTGATTCGATCTTTGGGCGGCGGCGTGGCCGAATCAATCTCAAAAAAAACAAGCTTCTTGGTTGTGGGTGAAAATCCCGGTTCAAAGCTCGCTCAAGCGAAAAAACTTGGTTTAAAAACATTGACCGAGCCGGAATTTTTAAAACTGATTAAAAAATCTTAATCAATGGATTCAAAAGAAAAATTTAGAATCTAAAATTTTGAAACTTTAATCTTAAAACATCAAAGGCGAAGTTTAAAATCGTAAGTTAAAAATTTATTTTTTGATTCTAAATTTCAAATTTTTGGACTGGGATTTAAAGATTTACGATTTATGTTATAATAATTAAATTAAAGTTAGTCAGATTATTTTGGAAGAAAAAATGTTAGACAAAAAACAACTTCAACATTTGGCTGACTTGGCTAAAATTGAATTGTCGGACGAGGAGTTGAAAAAGTTACTCAAAGACTTGAATGAGATTTTAGATTATGTTTCGAAAGTTGAAAAGATCGATTTGAACGGAGTTGATCCGATGATTGGCGGTCCGGCTTTTAGCGCGGCGGCGGCTGGTTTGCCGCTAAGGGAGGACCGGTACGATCGAAACGATGAGCGGGAAGAAGTCGCTTTGCGAATTATTAAAAACTTTCCCCAAACCGAGGATAACTTTCTCAAAGTGCCGAAAATAATCGACCGTTAATAAACTTTTCGGCGGTTTTTTTGGTTTGAGCCTAAAAGATTTGCTCTTGACTTTATTTTTTCTGAGTTTATAATAGATACAGAATTAGATTGAATCAAAGTTGTTTTGGCTGATTGCTTTTAAACAGTTCGCTAAATTTTTTTAATGGGAAGATTTTTAATTGTCTGGGTTAGGTTCTATCACTTCGCGACCAAAGGTTTTTTAACTAATGGTTTAAAAGAGAGTTTGATCCTGGCTCAGGGTGAACGCTAGCGGCGTGGATAAGGCATGCAAGTCAAACGGACAACT
>JAMCWY010000009.1 GCA_023480925.1 Patescibacteria group bacterium | reverse complement strand
GGTTCACATCCGAAAGGCCCCTGGTTCGAGTCCAGGCACGACCAAGCGCCTGGTTCAAAAAAAGAGACTTTGAAACGAGTTTTGTTTTTGGCTGGAGCGTTGATGAAATTATTTGATTCAAGGTTAAATAGGCAGTCTTAATTATAATTTTGTTCGTCTTGACTTCTATGTTTTTTCGTTTATAATAGTTAAATAAAATAAAAAATTAAAGGAGTCGAAAATCCTTAAATTAATTAAGAAAAAGTATTTTTAATTATGAACAGTAATGGTAAAAATACAACTACTGTTGTTGTCGTCATCGTCGTTTTAATTATCTTGGTCGGTCTAGCTTGGTTTTACTACAAAGGAAAATCAGCTAGCACAATTCAGCAGACAAACGGAATTCCGCCAGTGCCTAGCGCGGGTAATAATATTCCGCCATTTCCGTCAAGTATTCCGAGCGCGAATCCAAGCGCGAACGTTCCGAATAGCGGCGCGACTGACACCGGCTCCGCTGGTTCAGTTCCTGCGCCCGCGCCGGTTCAATAGAAACGAAACAAGTTTGTTTAGCAGAGTCTCTCCGCCGGTTTTCGGCGGAGAGATTTTTTTTGGCTATAATTTTAAAACAAAATGGAATTTAAACTTGAAACCAAAAAAAATAAAGTTGTCTTTATCGCCGGTTTAACCGCCTCGGGCAAGTCCGATCTGGCGATTTGGCTGGCTCGGCGGATTGGCGGCGAGATTATCAATGCTGATTCAAGACAAATTTACCTTGGTCTTGATTTTGGTTCAGCCAAAATTTCAAAAACAGAAGAAAAAAAAGTTAAGCATTATCTTCTCAGCTTCGCTTCGCCCCGCCAAAATTATTCGCTTGGCCGGTGGCTTGAAGACGCTGACCAAGCGGTTAAAAAAATAATCCGCGCCGGCCGGATGCCGATTTTTTGTGGCGGCACCCTGCTTTATTTAAAAAGTTTGGTTGAGGGTTGGCGTTTGGTTAAAGTTAAACCAAATCGAAAATTAAGAAAAGACCTGGAGAAAAAAACCTTGGCCGATTTGCTTTCGGCGCTTAAAAAAATCGATCCGGTCCGGCTGAAAACAGTTGATCAAAATAATAAGCGAAGAATAATTAGGGCGATCGAAATTGGCCGTCAGCTCGGCTCGGTCCCAGTTTTAAAAAAACAGTCTCAGTACGAGGTTTTAATCTTGGCGCCAAGGGTTGAGTTTAGCCGGCTCGAACTAAAAATCGCTAAACGACTAGGCCAAAGGCGAGCCAACATCGTCAAAGAAATCAAAAACCTGAGACGAAAAGGTTTAAGTTTTGATCGAATTATCAATTTTGGTTTGGAATATCGCTGGTTTGGTCGTTATCTTCGAGGCGATATTGATTTGATCGAGGCGGAAGAAAAATGTTTAGTCGACATTATTCGGTTAGCTAAACGTCAAAGGCGAGAACTTGAACGAATCAGTGCCGTTCATTGGGTCAAGACTAAAATTGAAGCGTTATCCACTTTTAAAAAATTTTTAAAGTAATTTATAATTTTAAAAGATATTTTGATGGACTTGAAGAAAGGGCTGATCGCTCTGTGAGCCAAAAATTTTGGCGTTTGTTGAAATAGACAAAGAATAGATTAGTTTAATTTTTAAAAATTTAGAATTTAATGAGAAAAGTTTTAATGATCGGCTGGGAACTTCCACCGTTTAACAGCGGCGGTCTTGGCGTCGCTTGTTTTTTTCTCGCGAAAAGTTTGAGCCAGGAAACCAATCTCTATTTTAGTCTACCGCGTCAACTGCCCATCAATGATTGCCCCTTCAAGGTTATATTTGCCGATAGTAAAGTTGTCGGCAAGGGTTATTCCGCCTACGCAAAAATCTCAAAGGCGTTTTGGTTCAAAAATATCAGCGGTTTACTGGAAGAAGTTTTGACTTATGGCCAACGGCTTTATCAGCGAATTGAAGACCTTGACTTGAATTTTGATGTTATCCACGCTCACGACTGGTTGGGCGGCCTGGCCGGTGTTTATCTAAAAGAAAAATTAAACACGCCGCTGGTTATTCATGTTCACGCGACCGAGATTGAAAGAACTGGCAACAACCCCAATCCCTTAATTTATCAACTTGAGAAAGAGATGTTCGAGCGGGCGGATAAGATTATTACCGTTAGCCACCTGACCCGCGAAATCGTTTATTCTTTTTATCAGATCCCTCGAGACAAAATTAAGGTCGTGCCGAACGGCATTGATCGGATTAAGCGAATTGGTCAAGCGCCGTTTTATTTTAATCTTCTTCGAAGTCAGGGTTATAAAATTGTTCTTTTCGTCGGTCGCTTCGCTTTACAAAAAGGTCCTGATTATTTTCTTCAAACATTGCCTTTGGTTTCAAATTATGTTAAAAATGTCAAGTATGTTTTTCTCGGCGATGGCGAGATGATGCCGGGTCTGATCAAACAGGCGAAAGAGTTTGACGTTTTGAACAAGGTTGTCTTCGGCGGTTTTCTCCGCGGCGACCAACTTGAGGGCGTTTATCAAAATGTCGATCTCTTGGTCGTGCCATCCGTCTTTGATCCATTCGGTCTAGTTCCGCTTGAAGGAATTAAAAATGATCTGCCGGTCATTATTTCTAAAACAACCGGCGTGGGCGATTATCTTAATAATGTTTTAAAAGTTGATTTTTGGGATGTCAAAAAAATGGCCGGTTACATTATCGGCGCCTTAAAATATTCGCCCTTAAAAAGGGAGTTGGTCAAAAATTCAGTCGCGGAATTGCCTAAATTTAACTGGGATGATCGCCGCCAATTAATTTTAGAAACGTATCAGTCGCTCGGCCTTTAACCAAATCTTCAAATGCCATCAGTCGTTTTTTATTTTAAAGTTCATCAGCCGAACCGTTTAAAAAATTACAGCATTTTTGACATTGGCCAGGACCAAGATTATTTTGACGACAACCAAAATAAATTTTATCTTGATCGGATTGTCCAAAAATCATACTGGCCGACTTTGAATCTAATTAAAGAATTAATTTACGAAACCGAGGGGCGGTTCAAAGTAAGTTTTGGTATTACCGGGACGTTGATTGATCAACTTCAACGTTGGCATCCGGAAGTCATTCGTCTTTTGAAAGATTTAAGCTTGACTCGAAGCGTTGAGTTCACTGGTGAAACTTATTATCACTCGCTCGCGTCGCTTTACGATCGGTTTGAGTTTGAAGAACAGGTTCGACAGCATCGCCAGTTGATCGAGTCGCTTTTTAATTATGAGCCGACAGTTTTTTCGAACACGGAATTGATTTATTTCGACGATTTGGCCAAGATGGTCAAGGCTTTGGGTTTTGACGGCATCGTGACCGAGGGCGTGCCTTGGTTACTCGGCTGGCGCTCGGCTAATTTTATTTATCACTCCAAAGACGAGAAGATAAAAATTCTTTTGCGCAATTTTCAATTGGCGGACGATATCAGTTTTCGTTTTTCTTCGAAGTGGTGGTCGGGTTGGCCGTTGACCGCGGATAAGTTTAGCGATTGGATCGCTCAGTTTCGCGGCTCGGGCGAGGTCATTAATCTTTTTATGGATTTCGAAACGTTCGGCGAACATCAGTGGTCGGAAACCGGCATCTTCGATTTTTTTGCCAACCTGCCCAATGAAATATTAAAACACCAGGATCTTAATTTTCTTTTGCCAAGCGAGGCGATTAAAAAGTATCAGAGTCGAGACGTTTTCGCGACGGATCAGCCGATTACCTGGGCCGACACCGAGCGAAATCTGACCGCTTGGTTAGGAAACGAGATGCAGCAGGAAACTTTGGCGATGATTTATAACTTAAAGAAAAAACTTAAACCGGATACGATTAAAACCTGGCGCAAACTTCAAACCGCCGATCATTTTTATTATATGTGTACGAAGTGGTTCGCCGACGGCGATGTCCATAAATATTTCAACCCCTACGAAAATCCCTATCAAGCTTACATGACCTACCGTAATATTCTTGAAGATTTAATTCTAAAAAGCGCGAGTTAAACTAAAAATAATGAGAAGATTTTTGGTTGAGGCTAGCTGGGAAATCGCCAATAAGGTCGGCGGCATTCACACGGTTTTGAAAGAGAAGAGTTTCTATATTAAAAATGAATTCGGCGAAGATTATTTAGTTATTGGTCCGTTCTTGCCGGAGAAAAGTTTTCAGGAATTTAATCGGCTCGATCCGCCGAGTGATTTTAAAGATATCATTAACGAGAGCGAAAAAGCGGGCGTCGGCGTTTATTATGGTGAGTGGCTGGTTGAGAGTCGACCAAAAGGATTTTTGATTGACTTTAAAAATTTTTCAAACAACCCGAACTTGCTTAAATACGAGCTTTGGGAAAAATATCGAATTGATAGCCGCCGGACCGGCTTTGACTACGATCAACCCGTCGCTTGGTCAAAGGCAACCGCTTTATTTCTAAAAAATTTCGACCAAGCTTTTAGCGGGTCAAAAAAAATTATTCATCTTCACGAATGGCTGGCGGGCGGGATTATTCTTTTCGACGGCCTAACTTCTTTCAAAAAAGTTTTCACGACCCACGCGACAGTCTTGGGCCGGAGTTTAGCCGCCAATCAAATCAATTTTTGGGAGCATCTTGATTTAATTAACCCCGAAATCGAAGCTTACCGTTTGGGCGTTGAGGCGAAGCACAGCATTGAAAAGTTTTCGGCTCAAAAGGCCGAGTATTTTTCTTGTGTCAGCGCGGTTTTGGCGGTCGAGGCGGAAAAATTTTTAGGCCGCAAGGCTGACGCGATCTTGCCCAATGGTTTGAATTTTTCCCGTTTCCCGACGGTTGAAGAAATTACTTACGCTCATCGTTCGAATAAAAATAATTTCCAAGACTTTCTTCTTTATTTTTTCGCGCCATTTTACAAGGTCGAGCTGAAAAATAGTCTGATTTATTTTATCAGCGGCCGGCCGGAAATAAAAAACAAAGGCATTGATGTTTTTATTCAGGCTTTGGGCCAGCTTAAACAAAAACTTCAAGCTCAAAACAGCGCTGTTCAGATTTTTGTTTTTCTTTTTGTCCCGAATGAAGCGAAAACGATCGATCCGGTTTTGGAGAGAAATTTAAATATTTATCGAGAGCTTGGCGAAAAAATTGAAAACTTTAGCCACGAGATTAAAAGCCGTTTGGTTCACTTTTTAATTCATAAAGAAAAAATCTCGCCGGAAACATTATTCACGCCGGACGAGTTTTTGGAGATCCAAGGGCTTTTTCAAAAAATTCAAAAAGAAAATCGAATTCCGCTTTCAACTTATGTTCTTCGACCCGATGACGAGATTGTTCGACTTCTAATTGAATCGGGTTTGACCAACCAGGCTGATGACTTGGTCAAGGTTGTTTATTACCCAACTTATCTTTCTCGTGTTGATGGCCTTTTGAATTTAAGCTATTTCGAAGCGATTAGCGGTTGCCATCTTGGCGTCTTCCCGTCATTTTATGAACCCTGGGGCTACACACCGCTTGAAACATCGGCCAGCGGTGTTGTCACGATCACGACCGATCTAACCGGCTTTGCCGATTATTTGGAGAGAAACGCAGAATTTGATTTAAAAAAGCCGGGGATTTTCGTTGTCAAAAGAAAGACGCGCCGAGACAAAGAAGTGGTTGATGATTTGGCGAAAATTATGTTCGAGTTTAGCCAACTTAATCATGATGAGCGGGTTCAGAACAAACTCGAGGCCAGGCGTTTGGCCGTTATTTGCGATTGGCGAAAATTTATTATCAACTACCTCAATCTCTACGACAAAATTTTTAAAGATGAAGGTTGAGTTGAACGAACTTAATGAAGAAGTTTCGGTCGATGAGCCAATCTTGGTTTTGGTAAAAAACAATCACTGGTTTATCGACGGTCTTGGTCAGGCTAGTCGCTATTTTGGCTATTGGCTCAAAACCGAAACGGAAATTTTTCGACTGATTGATTCAATTGTCTTGGCTGAACCGGTTCGGGCAGTCAGAATCGAGGGCCCGAACCAGGCGACATTGTTTTGCCAAAGTTTCGTTCTAAAAATCAAGTTGGACGATCAGGGCTTGGAGTTAAGTTTCAGCAAAAATAGCGCGGTTGAAATTTATCTTGATTTAAGAAAAATTTATTCCAATATTATCGTCGGCAACGTTTATTTTTTTCTGCCGATCGCTAATGGTTATCAAATTAGTTTTGACCAAAAGGAAGAGAATTGGAATTTAGATTTAACCGTTTCATATCAAGGCCAGCTGAAATTGATTAATCAGTGGCTGGAAAAAAAATACGACTTTGATCTCAAGCGCCAATCTCAACCAGCCGTTCACTACATCCTTTTCGCTTTTAAGGGCAGTGTTGATTATTTAAAAATTTTTTCCGCGAACAAAAAAGTTTTAGACTCAATTGATTTTTCCCCGGTTCGGCCGACTTTGGCCAAAGTTGATTGTCAGATTGACTTTCTTTTTAAAAGACTCTCCGCCTTGTTCCAAAAAAAACATTTTATCGCCGGTTTGCCTTGGTTTGGTCAAGTTTGGCAGCGGGATGAGTTGATTTCGCTTTGGGCCACGTCCGATTTGATCGAGCCAAATAAAATTTTATTTGATTCTATCAGCCGGATTGAAACGGGTTGGGATAAAAATCAACTTGACGCCAGTTTGGCCGCGGCCGACACTTTTCTGCTTTTAATCTTGGTTAGCTCGGCGGAGTTAATTCTGACCAATGGCGATGTCTTTAAAAAATATTGCCGGCTTTGGCTCGATCGTTTTTTTATTAATGGTTCAATTCGATTGGCGGCGAAGGAAACTTGGATGGATAGTCTTGATCGGCCGACCGCGATCGAAATCGACGCGCTTTTTTTGAACGCTTTGACGAAAATTAACGTTTGTCTGGCCGATTCTAATTTGGAAAAAATAAGAAAATTTTATCAGCGCCGAATTAAAACTAATTTAATCACTCGAACTTACGATCAAATTGAATTGGAGCGGCCAAACTTCTTTTGGGCTTATTTAATTTATCCGGCCCTTTTGCAAAAAACTCACTGGGAGGAAATTTTTGATCAGCTGATTGAAACAAATTTTTCCGACTGGGGCGGTCTGACCAGTTTAAATAAAAATTCCTCTTTTTATCAAGCTTACTCAAGTGGCGAGAACCCGGCCAGTTATCATCGCGGCGATTCTTGGTTCTGGCTGAACAATTTGGCCGCTTTGGCTCTTTTAAAATTAAATCGGTTGAAGTATAAAATTTATATTGATAAAATTTTCGAAGCCTCGCTTAAAGATTTGGCCAATTACGGTTTGGGCTGGTCGAGCGAGATTGCCGAGGCGGCGACGGGCCGATCAACCGGTTCACCGGTCCAACTTTGGTCAATTGCGACTCTAATTAAACTTTTGCGCGAAACAAAAAATAATTAAAAGCGATAGTTTTGCCGGAATTTAAAAATTTTTAAATTTTATTTTAGTTGTCGCCGGCGAGAATGATGAAAGGTTTTATGAATTTCCTTGAGAGCTTTGTCGGTTAGGTGAGTGTAGACCTGGGTCGTGTTAATGTTCTTATGACCAAGCAGCATCTGAACCGCCCGAAGATCGGCGCCGGCGGCCAAGAGATCGGTGGCGAACTGATGACGCAAAAGGTGAGGCGTGACCTTTTTTAAAAGACCGGCTTTGACCGCGTAAAATTTTATTATTTTTTCAATCGCTCTCGGGCTTAAACGTTGGCTCGGAGAATTTTTACTCAGATTGACAAAGAGGGCCGGACTTTGGTCGGTTCGGGCGCTTAGATATTTTTTCAAACTCGTTTTGGCCGAATCGGAAAGAAAAACAATTCGAATTTTTCCGCCCTTGCCCTTGACGACGATTTCGCCTTTATTTAAATCAAGGTCGCGATTGAGACCGCGGAGCTCGCTTAGGCGCAAGCCGGTACTAAAGAACGTTTCTAAAATAGCTTTATCCCGCGCCCCTTTGATATTTTTCGGCTCGGCCGCGCCGAGAAGACGGTTTAGCTCGTTTTCATCCAAAACTTCGATCTTCCGATCCGTTATTTTCGGCAGTTCGATTAGGAACGGGTCAATGACATTAAAATCAAGTTGATTGAGAAATTTTAAAAATCCGCGCAAGGCGATCAGGTGGTACGATTGAGTTTTTTTTGAAAGTTTACGTTGATTGAGATAAAGGCGAAAATTCCAGATGGTTTCCTTGTTAATCTTGGCCGGCGGCTGAAAATCAAACCACTGGGCAAAGGCCAGAAGTTTTTTTTGGTAGTTGGCGATTGTGCCGGGACTTCGGCCGCGGCTGAGGTCGAGTTCGGCCAAGTATCGTGAAATTAAGTCGTTCAGAAGATTTTTTTCGTCTTGTTTAATCATCTTAGCTGTGTTATAATAATATAAAATTAAATCTTAAATTAATCCAACTTAACCATTTTACAACATGAGCGTGAGCAAACAAAAAATTCAGGATTTGATCAAAAAATTCGGTCATCGCCAAGATGATTCCGGCGGCGTCGAGGTTCAGATCGCGGTTTTGACCGACGAGATTTTAAATTTAACGCATCATTTGCAAAAAAATCACAGCGATCAAAATTCCAAGCGCGGCCTGATTTTAAAAGTTGGTCATCGTAAAAAACTTTTAACCTATCTCCAAAGAAAATCGGTTGGACGGTACAAAAAGATTGTCTCGGAATTAAAATTATGAATCAGTTCGCTTCGCCTTCTCAACGTGTCGGTGTTTTTATCGATACCCAAAATATTTACCACTCCGCTCGCAACTTTTATCAAGCCAATGTTGATTTTGGCAGTTTGGTCCGGTCGGTCGTGGGTCCGCGTCAGCAAATTCGAGCGATTGCTTACGTGATTAAATCAGATTTGAGCGAAAAAGAAATTTCTTTTTTTGAAGCTTTGGTTTCAAAAGGAATTGAGTTGCGGATTAAAGATTTAATCACGATGCCCGGCGGCGAAAAAAAAGCCGACTGGGACGTTGGTATCGCCGTTGACGCGATTAGGGTTTCAAAGTTGCTTGATGTCGTTATCGTCGCGACCGGCGATGGCGATTTTATTCCCTTGGTCGAGTATCTTCAAAACCAGGGTCTTCAGGTTGAGGCGGCTGGTTTTGGTCGCAACAGTTCAATTAAACTTAAAGAGCGGGTCGATTTTTTTTATGATTTGGACGAATTAACTGATTCGATTTTGATCAGATCGAAGAGATGAAGGAACAATTTGAGATTAAGATTGGCAATGAGCCGGTTAAGATTGAAATTAACGATTGGGCGGCCCGGGCGAGCGCATCGGTTTTAGTTCGACTTGGCAAAACCGTTATTTTAACAACGGTTGTTTTGGCCGATGAGCGCGATATTGATTTTTTACCTCTGAGCGTTGATTACGAAGAAAAATTTTACGCCGCCGGCAAAATTTACGGCAGTCGTTTTGTTCGACGCGAAGGCCGGCCTTCTCAAACCGCGATTTTGAACGGCCGCTTGATTGATCGGACGATTCGGCCCGGCTTAAAAAACTTAAGACGAGATATCCAAATTATCAACACGGTTTTGTCGCTTGACCCCGCCCACTCGCCGGAGATTTTAGCTCTAAATGCGAGTTCGTTGGCTGTCGATTTGCTTGGTTTTGAATGGGGTGGACCAGTTGCCGGCGTCAGTTTAGTCAAGACCGGCGGCAGCGAGATAATTTTTCCGTCGGAAAATTTAAAAAAAGAAAGTGATATTTGGCTGGTTGTCGCCGGCCGAGACAAAATTAATATGATTGAGGCCGAGGCGGCTGAGGCGGCTGAGGCGGATATTTTTAGTCTTTGTCAAAAAGGCGAAGCGGAAATAAAAAAAATTTCAAAAAGCTTGAGAGAAATTTCCGATCATTTCGTCAAAAACCGGGTCAAACTTGCTTCGGTCGAAGATTTGAGCGAAGGGGGCAGAAAATTTTTAATTGATCACGGTTTCGCTTTAGAAAAAATTATAACCAAACAAAAAGAAGGCGAGTTGAGTTTAAGTTCGATTAATGAAAAGCTCGAGGCGGAAAAAGAAAATCTCGGCGCCGATTTTAACAAGATTAAAAAAGGCGTGGATCAGTTAATTGAAGAAGAATTTAAAAGATTAGTTTTGGAAAAATCGGAACGAATCGATGGTCGTCAATTCGATCAAGTCAGAAAGCTCGAGGCGGAGATAGACGTCTTGCCCAACGCTCACGGTTCGGCCATTTTTAAACGCGGCCTAACCCACATTCTCTCAGTTACGACCTTGGCCGCTCCGACGGAAGAGTTGTTTGTCCAAGAAATTGAATTTGAGGGGACGAAAAGATTTATCCACCATTATAATTTTCCGCCCTACTCGGTTGGTGAAACCGGACCTTTGCGCGGGCCAGGCCGAAGAGAGATTGGTCATGGCGCTTTGGTTGAAAAAGGTTTGGTCCGGCTCCTGCCCGGCGAAGAGGATTTTCCTTATATGATTAGAGTTGTTTCGGACAGTCTCAGTTCGAACGGTTCAACCTCGATGGCGTCGCTTTGCGCCAGCAGTTTGTCGCTTTTCGACGCGGGCGTGCCGTTAAAAAATCCAATCGCGGGGATCAGTATTGGTTTGATTTACGAGAATGATAAAAAATATCAAACTTTGGTTGACATCCAAGGGCCGGAAGACGCTTACGGCGATATGGATTTCAAAGTTATCGGCACGAGTTCGGGCGTTTGCGCGATTCAACTTGACGTTAAGATTGATGGATTAATCTTACCGATCATCGAAGAAGCTTTGGCTAAGGCGAAAAAGGCGCGCGAAGAAATTCTGGCTTTTATGGCAAGGGCTATTAGTCAGCCGAGAAAAGAATTTAAGCCGGGCGTGCCCGTAGTTGAAATTTTTCAGATTGATCCGAGTAAGATCGGTTTGGTTATCGGCGCCGGCGGCAAGACCATTCAAGAAATTAGTTTAAAAACAAATTCGAAGATCGATATCGAATCGACCGGCGTTGTTTTTGTCGCGGCTGAAACAAAAGCGGAGGCGGAGGAGGCGGTTGCTTGGATTAAAAACATGACCGAAGATTTAAAGCCGGGCCAGATTGTTAAGGCAACGGTCGTTAAAATTATGGATTTCGGCGCGATCGTTGAAATTACGCCGAAGAAAACCGCCCTTCTTCATATTTCCGAAATGTCAGACAAAAGAATCAAGGATGCCAACGAGGCGGTCAAGGTCGGCGAAACCCTAACGCTTGTAATTAAGAGTATTGCCGACGACGGCAAAATTCGAGTTTCGCTTAAAGATGTCAGAGCAAAACAAGAAGCCCTTAGAAGTTAATTTAAAAATTGTGACCCTGGATGATGATTTAAAAAACGAAGCGGCTAAGAGCAAAAGTTTAACTTTCACTCAGGCGGAAAAATCAGAAGGTCAAAAAATTCAACTTGAACGGACAAAAGTGACACCGTCTCAACCAATCAAGCCGATCGTCAAAAGCGAGGTCTTTGAAGGTTCAGGGCCGGTCAATTTTCCCCGACCCGAGCCGCAACCGCCAAGTGTTTTGGTTAAGCCGGTTGAATCTGTTTCGGGTGCGTTTGAAAAATCAATCGAGCCGTCTCCGCCGACCCAAGAAGCCGGAGAATTATTTTTAACTCGGTCCGACGAAAAACTACCGGAAGTGGCTCAGATTAAACCGTCTCAATCGGTTAGGGCTGAAGAACCGGCTAAAACCGTAGAACCGATTATAAAGGAAGAGCGGCCAATTGAACTAACTAAAACTCAGCGGCATTTTAACTTTAAATTACCAAGTTTTCATTTTCCTAGTTTCTGGTTACCTTCGTTCCATCTTCGTCACGGTCACGGATTCAAGTTAAAAATTCCTTCGCTAAAATTTTTAACCAAAAAATTTATTTGGATTCCGCTCGCGAGCGCGGTTGTTTTGATTTTTGTCGGTCTGATTTTAGACCGGGCCGGAGTTTTTAATCGAATATTGGCTGGCAATAATCAGTTAAATAAAAGCCAGTCCAAAACAAACGTGGTTAAACCAGTTTTCGTTCCGCCTAACCTCGCCAGCAGTTCAACTTCAACTTTAAAAACAGTCGCTTCTTCAACGCCGACGACAACCTTGACTGTTTCGGCTACGACTTCGGCTTCAACGACGTCAATCAAACCGGTTCCGGCCACGTCAACGATCAATATTTCAACTTCGTCGATTAAGACAACGCCGCCGGTTCAATCTCAGCCAGCCCAACCAGTTCAGCCAACTTCTTCAACGGCGGAACCGAAATCGCCGCCGGCGAATCAACCTATTCCGGGCAGCCAGACCGAGATTACGCCTCAGGGCACAAACGCTTACGTTCCTTTAAGTTTGCCTTCGATTCAAATTCCGGTTAACGCTCTCGACCAAAATTCATTCGCGGCCGCTTGGCAACAAGCTTTGGCTTTCCAGAAAAAAGAAGGCAGCCTTGACGAGATTAATTTTACCTACCAGGGCGAAAAATTGCCAGCTAATATTGTTATTGATTACTTTATTCAGCCTAGTTTTATTGAGTCAAAGTACGTTCAATATTTTAAGACTTACTTTTCCAGTAATTATGATATAATCTTTTATTACACTTACACGAGAAAATATCCGATCTTGATTTTTGACTTAAATAACGACTTGGGCGCGGTGCCGTTTATGCGTCTTTGGGATCAGAGTACGATTCTCCAAGACTTTTCAAATCTTTATCTCGGTTTGCCTCAGGGCAGTTTTACCCGCAATTATTTAGTCACCCAAACTTTTACTGGCGTTAATTATCGTATTGCTTACCAAGACAACGATTACAAATTTATTTGGACGATTGACAACGGTAAATTAATCATTTCATCGGTCTTGATCGGTTTTGAAGATATTATTAAAAAATTAAAATGAGCGATAACTTAAGCGAAATCAAAAAAAAGTTACTAAAAGAAAAAGAAGAGATCGAATTAGTTTTAAAGGAGTTGCAGACAAAGAACACGGTTTTAAACGAGAGCGAGGAAATTACTTCGGAAGTTTCCGACGCGGCCGAGCATTACGAGGAAAAAGATTTGGCGTTCAGCCAGACCGAATTTGTCAAAAAAAGGCTGGAACAAATTGATAACGCCCTTGATCGGATCGAAAAAGGAATCTATGGCGTTTGTCTAAAGTGCCAAAAACAAATTGAACCAGCCCGCTTACAAATCGATCCAACGATTGAAACCTGCCGTTTTTGCTCCAGTAAAAGTTAAATCCGTTCTTTATTTCTGGATTGACCGCGATTTTTATTATCGTCGGCTTCGATTACGCTTAGCCAAAATCTTAAGATTTGAAACGTGAAGGCTGGATTTTAATTAAAGATTTAGACTTATTTTGGCTAAACCGAACGGATCGAAGTCAAATTCTTTTTCAATTAAGAATTTTTTGTTTTTCGGGATTAAAGAATTAAAACTAAGATTGTTTGAGTTTGTTTCCGCCAGGATTCTTTTGTTGTTGGCGTTGGCGATCAGTTGAAGCTGTTTCGGCCCGATTAAATTAATCCGAATTTGCCGCTGGGGCGTCAGCTCGGCTTCTTGGCGCAAACTTTGGATGATTCTGATAATGTCGTTAACGATTCCTTCTTCTCTGAGAGCGGGCGTGATTTTCGTGTTTAAACAAATATTTTTAGACTGGTCGCAACAATAATCATCATTTCTTGGTCCTTGACCGAATTTTATTTCTTTAACCTGAATCTCGGTTTTGATCAGATCGATATAGCCGGCTTTAATTTTTTCGGCTAAATAAATATCGCTAAGGGGCTGGCGAATTTTTAATCGAGAGTTTTTGCGCAAAGCCAGGGCATCGGCGATGATCTGACGGACGCGAGTCATTTCTTCCAAAATAATTTTTTCTTTTAGTTTGAGCGCTTCGGGCTGGCGGAAGTCTTCAAGATGGACGCTTAGTTTTGATTTTTTTTGGTCGGATTTTATTTCTTGGTAAAGAAATTCGCTTAAAAACGGCGTAAGCGGCGCGGCGACAATGGCTAGCTGAAAAAGATAGTTGGATAAAAATTTTAAGCCGGTCAGCAGCTCGGTTTTATTTTTTGGTTTTTGAAATCGGCGTCGGCTTCGTCTTAACCACCAGTGAGAAAAATTATCAACAACTTCAACCAAGACTCGGCTGGCTTTGTTTGGATTGAACTGGTTTAAAGCTTGATAAATTTCAATTGTTTTTTCTCGAAGAAACGTCTCGAACCACTTGTCTAAGATGGTTTTTTTAAGCGGACGATTGGATTGATTTTTTTCTCCCGTTTCATACATGCGGTAAAAATTTAAGATGTTCAAAATCAGATCAAAGTAGTTTCGTTTCAGGACGAGCAGGTCGGCTTCATTAAATTTTTTCTGATCGCCGGCCTCGCTCAAATAAAAAAGGTAAAAGCGGACCAAGTCGGCGCCATATTTTTCAATTAATTCGGCTGGCGGGACGTAATTGCCAAGCGACTTCGATAACTTTCGGCCGTTTTTATCAGTGACAAAACCAACGCCAATCGCGTTTCGATAGGCGGGTTTATTTTTGATTAAAGTTGAAACGGCGAGAAGAGAATTAAACCAGCCGCGGGTCTGGTCAACGCCTTCAACGATAAAATCAATCGGCAAGAGTTTGCCCGAATCAATTTGATCCTTGTTTTCAAAAGGATAATGGTTCGCGGCAAACGGCGCCGAGCCTGAATCAAACCAGACGTCGGCGACTTCACTCACCCGTTTTTTTTCGCCGCCGCAAGGACAAGGCCAACTGAATTGGTCAACAAATGGCCGATTTAAATCGATCTCGCCGGCCTCGTTTCTGGGCAGAACCAGAAAATTCGTTTTTTTAAATTCGGCCAAGCCCAGATTTAATTTTTTTTCTTTGATTGTTTGTTCATTTGTTTGACCGGTCAGGGCCGCGGTCAAAACTCGAATGGGATCTTGATGGGAGACGAGCAGTATTTTCTTGCCGCGATATTTTTTTTCCAACTCTAAAACAACTTTGACGGTTCGGCGTTTGACTTCTTCGAGATTTTCGCCGTTGACCGGCTTCTTTTCATATTGATCAAGCGCGTTTTGAAAAAGATTTTCATAATCTCTGACCGGTCCGCCGTTAAACTTGCCTGTGTCAATTTCTCTCAAATCAAATTCAATTACTTTATTTAAACCAAGCTCGGCCGCGATAATTTGGGCGGTTTGACGGCAGCGCCGGAGCGGTGAACTGACGACCAGGTCGATTTTAGTTTTTTTTATTTGAGCCAAAGTTTTTTTGACTTGATTGATGCCGGAACGGGTCAGGGGATTAAAAAATGTTTCCGGATAGGAGCTGATAATCTTTTTAAGATTGGACAAAGCTTGGCCGTGGCGCAAAAAGTAATATTCATTTTGGGCTTTAAAGTGAACGGCTAATTCTTTTAAGCTACCGACAACGGTTTCTTGGGCGCAGCGGTCGCAGCGCCAGATTGGCAAAGGTGTGCCCCAAAATCTTTTGCGCGAAAGATTCCAATCTTTTCCTTCTTTGAGCCACTGGCCGAATCGGTTTTTTATTTCAGCCGGAATCCAGTTGATCTTGTCGTTATTGGCTAGAAGTTTTTTATTCACGCGCGAGAGTTTGATTACCCAGTTTTTGCTCAGGTAATAAATTAAAGGCGAGTGGCAGCGCCAGCAGTGGGGGTAGTCGTGTTTGAATTCTTTCGGTTCAGCCGGGAAGATCAAATTTCTCTGTTCAAGATCTTTGATGATGATCGGATCGGCTGACTTGAAGAATAGACCATTAATCCGATCGGCTAAATCTTTCGGTTGGTCGAGTTCAAAACAGCCGTTTTCGTTAATCGGGTTAATTGGCGGCAGGTTGTGTTTTTGGCTTAATTCAAAGTCATCTTTGCCGAAAGCCGGAGCAATATGAACAATGCCGCTACCTTCATTCGCATCAAGAAAATCGGCGGCGTAAATTTTGTAGATTGCCCGGTTTTGTTTATTCAAATTGGGATAGAGCGGTTCATAAATTAGACCAATTAACTCTTTCGCTTTGGCGATTCTAATTGGTTCTGCTTCAGCTTGACTGGGCAGACGCAGGCTCCAGATTTTACCTTGATCAGTTTGATAAAGGTGATAATCGAGATCAGGTTTAACGGCCAGGGCCGCGTTGGCCGGCAAGGTCCAGGGAGTCGTTGTCCAGACTAGAACGAATTCGTCCTCGCGATCTTTTAATTTAAGTTTTAACCAGAGCGAGGGGTCGAAAACTTTTTTATAGGCGTCAACTTGGCCGACTTCGGCCTGGGAAAGAGTCGTGGCGCAACGGGGGCAGTAGGGTTCGACTCGATTTTCTTCGATTAAAAGTTTTTGTTGATAAATCTTTTTTAAAATCGACCAGAGACTCTCAATATAGGGATAAGTGTAAGTGATGTAGGGATGAGTATGGTCGATCCAAAAGCCCATTCGCTCATCCTCTCTTTCCCAGTCTTTTTTGTAAAATAAAACTGACTCTTTGCATTTTTGAATAAATTTATCAACGCCGTAAGCGACAATGTCGCGTTTATTTTTAAAGCCGAGTTTTTTTTCAATTTCAACCTCAACCGGTAAACCGTGCGTGTCCCAGCCCGCGCGTCTCGGCGCGTAATCGCCCTTCATCGTTCGAAAACGAAGGATCGTGTCTTTGTAAATTCTAGTTAGAAAATGGCCGGTGTGGGGCAAGCCGTTGGCCGTGGGCGGTCCTTCTAAGAAAACAAACAATTTCTTTCCTTTTCTTTTTTTAACCGACTGCTCAAAAATATCGGCTGATTGCCAAAATTTTAGGATTTTTTTCTCTAACTCATTTAAGTTTTTAAACATTTTTATCAGGTTTTATGTATTGTTATTTTAACAAAAAATCGAGGCAAAATTTGGACAAAGCCGGACGAGTTTAAACGCGAAATTCTTTTTTGACTTCTTCTTCCTTAACAACCTCGATTTGTTTTTTAAACTCATCTGCCTCATTCGCTTTGCTTTTTAAGTCCGAGTCGGAAAGCTGGCCAAGGGCTTCGACCCGTTTTGCCAGATAGCTGTTTTTATTTCGGCCGGGCTGGTTCAAAACCTCTTTCAAGAGAATTTTTAAGATCCAGCCAACTTTTGGGCCCGGTTCAATTTTAAGTCTGGCCATAATTTCATCGCCTTTAATTTCCAATAGCGTCGGCAAAATCGGTTTGAGCTTGGCCTTGCCGATTAAGAATTTTAAATAGCGGAGACGATAAGGCACGGCTTTGGCCACGCCCGATCCGATCCGATCCGCCTCTCTCAACCTGAATAAGTCTTCCAAATTTTCCTCGCCGACATTAAGGGCGAATCGTCGGACCGCCGCCATCGTCACCTTTTCAATTTCAAGATAAAACATGTGATAGCGGACGAGATGGACGGTTTTGGCCACGACCGCTTTACTAAATCTTAATCGTTCCAAGATTTGTCTGGTCATTTTCGCGCCGACGATTTCATGGTTGTAAAAAGTCGCATTCGGATACTCGCCCGCCTTAGTCAGGGGTTTGCCGATGTCATGAAAAAGAGCGGCTAACTTGATTTCAAGCGAGTAATTTTTTTTGGCGGCGTAATCAAGGGAGTGAAGGAGATGATCATAGATGTCGTAGCGGTGATGTTTATTTTGACGGATATCTTTGGCTCGAACGAGTTCGGGAATCAACTCGAGTAAAAGACCGCTTTGTCTGAGGAGTTCAAAACCGGCACTGGCCGCGGTTGAATTTATAATTCGGCTTAATTCGTCCTTGACTCTTTCTTTGGCGATATACTGAATCAGATTGGCTAATTTTTTTATCGCCGCGAAAGTTTTTGGTTCAATCTCAAAATCCAGTTCGGTCGCGAACCGGATCGCTCGGATTAATCTCAGGGCGTCTTCGCGCAATCTTTCTTCGGCCTGACCAATCGCCCGAATCGATTTATTTTCCAGGTCGGTCAGACCGTTAAAAAGATCGATTAATTGAAACTTCTCGTTTAAGGCGAGAGCGTTTATGGTAAAATCGCGTCTTTTCAAGTCGTCTTCAAGGTTTAGACTGAATTTAACTTCGTTTGGCCGACGGAAGTCTTCGTAATTTTTTTCAATTCGAAAAGTCGTTACCTCGATTACTTTTAAATTTTCCGCTTCCGCTCCAGTCTTAACCCCAACCGTGCCAAACCGATTTTCATAAAAAGCGTCGGGGAAGATTTTTAAAACTTCAGCCGGTTGAGCCGAAGTAGCGATGTCCCAATCTTTGGGCGAACGGTCTAATAATAAATCGCGGACGCAGCCGCCGACAAGATAAGACTCAAAATTATTTTGTTTAAGTTCTTCCAAAACAGATTTGACCGGTTGAGGAATTTTAGTTTTTAGTTTTTTTTCAAGGCTCGGGTCTATTTTTGCTTTTTCGGACATTAACCTTTTGAGCGGCAGGCCGGACTTGAACCGGTGACCTTCTCCTTGGCAAGGAGACGTTCTGCCAACTGAACTACTGCCGCGGTCTTAATGTTGCGGGAGCAGGATTTGCACCTGCGTCTGAGGCTTATGAGACCTCCGTGGTACTACTCCACTATCCCGCTCTAATAAAAGTATAACATATCTAATTAAGTTAAAAACTTTATTTAAAAAATCGGGCGTTTGTAAAATTTGGATTCAAATTATTGGCGCTTTTTTGTTTTAAATATTAATGTTGAACTCTAATTTTCTTTCAAGTGTTACAGTCACCGTGAAAAATCGCGGCTGAGGCAAAGCCGGGCCAGAAAGGTTTGATCTAATCAGTTTTGTTGTCTATGGGTTTTAAATCTATCGAAGAAAAATCTAGTCTTGACATAGATTGATTAGTAGTGTTAGAATAAAAACAGGAGGTTAAATTAAATTTTTTAACCTTTAATCTAATCGAGGTGGTTAAAATGAAATTCAACGTTGGCGAGAGGGTTAATGTGATCAAACCGCCGGGTTATTATGATTATTTGGGCCTGTCGCGGTTGGTCCAGGTTTCAGGAGTGATGAGTTACCACTCCGTCCAGATTAAGGTTAAGAGCAGGAGTGGCCGGATCTTTTTTATTTGGCTTTCGCCGGGCGATGTCGAGAAAGCGGATGAAAGCGGAAATGGGAAAGATCAATCAAGTGGCCGAGCGCGAGTGGATGATGGATAACCCGCGCGGATGATTAAGGGGAAGGAAACTTCCCCTTTTATTTTTGCTCGGTCTGATGTTATAATAATTTTGTGATTTTGGAGGTAAAAAATAATTTTTTGAGCGGCTGTAGCTTAGTCCGGTTTAAAGCGCCTGCCTGTCACGCAGGAGATCGCCGGTTCAAATCCGGTCAGCCGCGCCCTTCCCGATGCGTATGGTTGCCACTTTTTTCTCTTTTTAGTTGAAAAAATTTTTAAAATTTATTTGGGTTTATATTGATTAGGTTATTCGAGGTAATGTCTAAATTTTGATAAAATTAATTTAAACTAATCAGCCGGGGTAGCTCAGCGGTAGAGCGGGCGTTTCATAAGCGCCAGGTCGTGGGTTCGACCCCCACCCTCGGTACGACTTAATTAAAAACGATTTGACTTAAAACGATCGCCAAGGCGATGGCGACATTGAGCGATTCTTTTTCTTGACCGAGTTTTGGTATTTCCAAGATTTGATGTTAATTTTGCGGCTATCTCGCTTTTAAACCTGTCTTTTCGTTGCCAACGATTAAAACGATTTTTTGGTTTTGCTTTGGTTTAAATTTGAAGTAGGGGATTGAATTTTTCGCTTGTTCAATCGCGACCAACTTAAAACCGCTCCGTTTCAAACTTAAAAGGAGCGGTTTTAAGTATTTTGCTTCACTAATTTCGATGTTGTTTTCGGCTTTGAGTGATGTCTTAGCCACGCTCGGATGATTTTGATTCGGCGTGATACCAACTAGATAGACTTTTTTAACCTTTAAAAACTCAGCCGTTCGAAGAATTGAACCAACATTGAAACCAGAACGTATATTTGACAGGGCTAAAACAATTTCAAACTTTTTCAGACTTTAAGCCTACTGGTTATAAAAGTCAGATGAAGTGGCGCTTGGGAAGAGAGTTTTATCGTTGCCAACTTCGTAAACGTACTTGTTGTTGCCACCGTCGGTCGCTTCAAGACCGCCGTTGATTCCTTGGTTGGTTGATAACTCAAGGTGCGCGCCAGCTTCAAAGCCGCTGTTCGAGTCGCAAGCGTAGGTGTAATAAAAACCGGGCTTGGCGTCAACTTTGGTGTTGACTGGATCGATTGGTTCATTCGGCAGGTTCAAAAGCGAGATAGCCGCAAAATTAACCGGCAGCCAGCCTGTGCCATTGGTTGCTTGAGAAGTAGTTCCGGCCGTCAAAGTGAAGCCGCTTGGAACCGGCGTAGCGACGCCGCCCGCTGTCATAATATTGCTGTAGTATAAGGTCGAACTGCCAGTGCCGTTGACACAACCCCAGTTCGATGTGGCGTAATTGGCGGTCATATTGGTCGTGCTGTTAACGCTTGATTGTTCTTCAAGATAGGTATTGATCGCGTCTTGGATGTGGTTTAGGTCGGCGATTCGTTGAGTGTCTCGAGTTTTCTGGAAAATCTGTTGAGGCTTGATAATCAAGATTAAAATAGCGGCCAAAACGGCTAAAATTGAAAGAACAATTAAGAGTTCGATCAAAGTGAACCCTTTTTTCTTTTCGACAAAGTTGATTGGATTTGACATTTTTTAATTCGTCCTTTTTAATTTATATTCGTCCTTTTTAATTTATATTTATTATAACACAAAATTAAACCTTTGCTCAAAGATAATTTTTAACTTAACTTAAATTTATTATACTCTAAATTTTAAAAAAATCAAAATTAAATTGTGGATAAAATTAATTTAATTATACCCCATAACAAAATTCAGGTTTATCAAGGTAATTTTATCGAGGTTAAAAAAAGAAGCCAAAAACAACCAATCTTTGGCTTCAAATTTTTCAAACAAAAAACAAAAGTGCGCTTAAAAACGCGCGCATCTGGCTGTTTTAGCTGCTATGCGGCCGCTTTTTCTTTTGATGACCGTTATCCGCTCCTTTTTTCCGTCCGCATTTTTGTTCGTGGACGGTTTTCCCGAAAGCCCCCACGGGCGCGGAGGCGGAGTTCGCCGCTAGACGATCGGGGAATTGCCAGCCGGACGAAATGCTAAATTGTTTCACAGCCTTTTCCTCCTTGAGAACAACTTAACAATC
>JAMCWY010000020.1 GCA_023480925.1 Patescibacteria group bacterium | reverse complement strand
CTGTCTTTACTTTTTAAAATAATTTGAAAATATTTATCAACTTCTTGGTCCGAAATACGTTTCAAAATACCACTTGTTAATTTAAGCAGTTCCTTATCTCTCCACCATTTTGCAAAATATTTTTTATCGATGTATTTAATTTTTCTTAAATAAATTTTATTCATAAATAAAATGGGTAAGGTAGGTGTAATACTTTTCCTTAGCCCCGTGAAGCCACGCTTAGTGGCAGTTACTGGGGCGCCGACAAGTCATCAGCGCCTTCAGCTTCGGCAGCGCCTTGACCTTGAGAGCCGGCCGCGGCTGCTTCTGCTGTGCCTTCTGCATGACATTCACCTCCTTTCTGTTGCAGCTTGGAGAAGTTCTAGCTTTGGCGCCGTCGCTTCCCGCAGTTGTTCTCGGAGAATCTCTTGGGTCATACGACGATAGAAGTCACACGTTCGTTCGATTTTGGCAGTTTTTGTTGCCCGAGCGAACTCTTGCGTGATGTTACAACCACCGCCACACTGCCCCTCGATCATACAACCCTTGCACATCTCCATCACTCCGGTGAGATGATCTATCACAAAGCGATGATAAGCAGTGCCAGGCGCATGAAACGATTGGATTTCAGAGAGATTGCCGAGTTGGGTTGTGCTGTAACCGCATCCGTAGATATTCCCGGATGGGCCTACGCACATGCTGTTGCCGCGAACTGCGCCACAGAACGCAACGCGGCTTTCGAGCGTTGATTCGTTGAGGTTCTCGGCTGGTCGAGACCAAAAATCAGGAACATCAACTCCTCGTGCCGCCGCGTAGCGTCGAATACGCATCAGTTTTGTGACCACTTCCTCGACTGGGATTTCCACTATGTCGACTACGTCGATATCGATTCTGACATTCTTCATGCCGCGAGATACTGCCCAGTCGATAATCGACTCATCAAGCTGGTGAAAATTTTTTTCAATGATCGTTACCGCGACGCCATCAAGCGGGTATCCCACTTGACCTAACGCTTCGAAACCACGCATGATCTGGGAGAATGTGCTGCCTCCCGACTTTGTCAGTCGAACGCGGTCATTCCCTTCGCGCAAGCCATCAAGACTGGAGGCAATTTCGACGTGGAATTTTTTGAGAGTCGCGGCGATCTCCGGCGTGATGAGCGAAGCATTCGTGTTGATAGAGAAGCGGAACTCGAATTCCGAGCCGTAAGTAGCACGGCAGTATTCGAGTACTTGCTTGATAACCGGCCATGCCAGCAACGGTTCGCCCCCACCAAAATTGATTTCGGCGGTGCGTTTTCCGTGGTCGCGGAGTATCTTGAGATAGCGATCCACTGTCTCCCTGGCTGTCTCAAACCGCATAAACTTCTTTGGGTTGTTGATACGGTCCGAAGTTTCCAGATTGTTGAAGTGGATGCAGTAGGTACAGCGGAAGTTGCACGCCTCACTCACAATGAGCTCGAGATAATCAATCAGCGAACCGTTGACGATTTCCGCTTCGCGTTCCCGCATCTTTTCTTCGAGAAACGCTCGGTCGTTGAAATCCTCAAGGATGAGGGAATAACACCGCAACAGTTCCTCAATCATCTCTCGATCTTCATTATTCAGTTCATCGCCGAGTTGCGAGCGGATCGTTGTCGGCTCCGAGAACGATTGAAGAAACTCAAGCGTCTCAGCAGAGACGACTTTGGGGTAACCAAACAGCGAATGCCAGATCACCGCAGAGTCGCCGTCCCGGACGACCTGCATGAACGGCGACTTCACATAGGCGACGTTGAAATTAAGTGCCATTGCAGGTTCCTTTCTGTTGTAAATGTACTCAATTTTCTAGAAACTCATCATGAGTTTCTATCTAAGAATAATATCTAAGAATAATATACAGTAAATCAATACTTTATGCAAGAGTTCTTGAGCGAACGGGCAAAAAATGGAGGGGGCGAAGGGGGGAGGAAAATTTTTTGCTCGCGAGCCGTCCAAACGAATTCCGTCACCCGCGCGGTTGTCGTTTTCCGGCGCGGCATCACATAACAAAGTGATAGAAGTAAACTTGACTGGACAAACGCCGCATCAGTTTTCTGCGCCTTTCATTTATTAATTAGTGTGGTTGTCGGATTCACCGGCAAAATTAGTGGCTGTCTTGGACTTTGATTGAAATCAAAATCGTTTAAGAGATTTCCAAGTATTGAACTGTTTTCTCTAACGTCGGGACGACTGTCGGGTCGGCCATCTGTTTTTGGATTCAAACGCTGACCGTTCATAAAATCGTCTTCTATAAATTTTGAGTAAGCATCAAAACTCAAAACTTGGTGGTCAATGTAGCCTTTCTTGGCATAAGGGCTAATGACGAGACCGGGCGTCCGGATACCGTAACCCAAACTGTCAATCTGAGGCGGCAGAACGTGGTCATAAAATCCACCCCAATCATCCCAAGTTAGAAAAATAGCGGTACTCGGCCAATCAGGACTTTTCATAGCGGCATTGATGATACGTGTCACATAAGACTGACCATCACTAACCAAAGCCGGCGGGTGCTCGCTGTCTTTGGCATTAGGCACAATCCAGGAGACGGCTGGCAGAGTCCCGTCTTTAGCTGCAACAAAGTATTCATTTAGATTCTTAACGTTACTAATTTGATTATCTTGGTGCACATCTACAAAACCGGGCAGGACATTCCAAATCTCAGGTACGCCACTCTTTTTATTAAGCTCTCTGGCTTTTTGGGAGGTTTTGTTTTTGGGCCTGGCCTGTTTGTTGGAGGTTTTTTTCCCGACAGTTTCTAGAGGACCGGCGCCACCATCAAGGTAATAAGCCCACGAGACGCCATTTTTATTAAGAAGATAAGTTAAGTCTGTCCAGCCAAACGGCTCCAGATCTTTCTGACTCCTGTCGTTTGGCATCAAAGAACTCGTGCAAGAAAGAGGATTTTGTGGATCAGTACAATCTGCCGACCAATCTGAAACCAAAAAAAGATGAGAAGGGAAACTCCAAGAATGAACAGATTCAAACATATGATCTTGAAGAACAAAGTTTCGGGCATAAGCCCAATAATTAGGTATGTCGCTTTCCGTATGATACCCCATCACATCGGTAGAGTTGCTTAGGCTACAATTCGGGCTAGTGACATTGCGACAATCCTTTTTGCCTCTTTCCGCTTCTTTAATGAAACCGTCTAATTTACCGTTATTTATATCTACGGCTGAAGCTGAGGCGTCATGCGGCCCGCCATGATTGCTATCGTTATGATCTACGTACGGCTTGACACACGCACCGCTTACTGGATCGGGTACGCAAACCGTTGAAACGCCATTTTTCATAGGGATACCGTCGGCCCCTGGATAAGCGCCAAAATATGAATCAAAAGATCTGTTTTCCTGAAATATAACTATAACATGCTGAATTTTGTGTATTCCGACTTCTTTGGAGGACATTTCCGTCGAATTATTATATATTCTAAGAAAAATTAAAGCCGCTACGACAACAAAAACGACGCCAACGATTATTAATATAGATTCTCGTCGTGTCATATTTTTAAATGGTTTCAGAGTATTGTTCATATGTTAAGTATAACCCACTTAATACGAAAAGTCAAGAGGCAGTTTTATTCGTGAACGGCTCGACGAAAAAATTATTTACGCGGTCGCGTTTTTACTTAAACACGTAATTTTCTTCAACGATGTCGTGAACTTTTCTGTAGTCTTCCCACAAACCCAAATATGCTCTCATGATTCTTGGCCGGCCGGAAAGATTATATTCGCCAAGATCAAATGAAACATAAAACTTATATTGGAATAATAAGTGATACAATTAAATATCGTTAAAACCAATGAAAGTTAACCAACTTGTTTTCAGAAAAAATAATTTAAATTATCGAAAAATCCTTCTTAAGATTAAAAAAAAGAGTTTTACTCTGATTGAAATTTTAATCGTCTTATCGATCATCGCCATCTTGGCCGCGGTCTTAATTCTTATTTTAAAACCAGGTTTAATTTTCGCCAAAGCCAGAGACGCTCAAAGAATGACCGACCTGAGTAATATTAATAACGCCGTTAATATATATTTAATAGACAACCCGGCTAATTTCATCGGCACTTCTTCGATCGTTTACACCTCGCTTCCGGATACCTCCTCGACTTGCGGCGCTTGGTCAAACCAACTGCCAACGCTGCCTTCGGGTTGGACTTACAACTGCGTTTCAACCGCCAACTATAAAAATACCAATGGCACGGGCTGGCTGCCAATCAACTTTGCCTCTGACACGATGATTAATTTAAACCAACTGCCCGTTGACCCAAGTAACAATCCACCTTATTACTATACTTATATTGTCAACGGCGGTTATGAATTCGCGGCTAAACTTGAATATTCGAATAACACCGGTCTAAAATCCGGCGCCGGTCAAGACGGAGGTTTAAGTTGGAATTATTATGAAATCGGCACGAACCTATCCTTAGCTTTTCAAGTTCCTCAAATTTTATTAAGAGAATTGCCAGCCGACACTTTTGCTTTTGGTTTAATCGGACACTGGCCCTTGAATGACGGCAGCGGTTTAATCGCTCAAGACACTTCCGGTTATAATAATAATGGAACCTTAACCGCCGCTTCATCAACATGCCAAAGCTGTCTGCCTCAATGGGTTACCATTAGCAACAAAGCCGCGTTAAGCTTTTCAAGCTCTTCCCAAAATTATGTTTTCGTCAGTTCCACGCCAAACATCTCAACCAACAACAGCATCGCTGCTTGGGTTTACGAGACTTCCTTCAATAACGGCAATTTGCTTGAAATTCCTTATCATTCAACGCCAACGTCAACATCTTGCAATGTTTCTTTGTATAGCAACAGTTCCGGCGGTTACGGTTATTTTTCTTACTTTCAAAATGGCAATTTTTACGAAATTGGAACAACAACGACTCTTCCCGCTTGGCACTTTTTAACCGGAACCTACAACGGCAGTCTTGGCAAATTTTATCTTGACGGCAATTTAATCGGAACTTCTTCGCTTATTTCAACAATAAATTCAAGCGGCGGGTTCCATATTTCCGCCTGGGTCGACAGTAGCGGCAATAATTGCTGGTATTCACCGACCGCCGACATTAGAGAAGTTCAATATTATAATCGTCCCCTGACCGCTGCCGAGATTCAAACTTTATATAATTCTGAAAAATAATTTTTAAAATTTCAAACTCCTTTTAGTGTTTTTTCGCCGCTATCGTGGCAACGATAAGAACAATATAATCTTTCTTGACGCAAAGGTTAATAATAAAACGGGCGATTTATGATAACACGAGGCAATTTTTAAAATTCTAATGATTTTTTTGTGATCAAATCGCATTAAGCTTGACTTGGCTAATTAATCTGTTAAAATAAAATAATTTTTCGTTCTCTAATTTTGGAAAGGAGAATAAAAAAATGCTGATAAATCAAAAAAGCATCCGTGCCAACAGCGGCGAAAAAAAAGAAATTGATCAAAATCGAGGTCAAAACCAAGATATTGGTCAATTCAAAATTCAGTTCAGAAACTTCTTGGGCTGCGGTTGTTGCTACGGCGTTGAAAACAAGGTTCGTTTCTTCAAGTTTTGCCATAAACACAAAGAAATTTTTCCCGATTCGGATTCGATGGAAGAATTTTCGGAATTTTTCGAAGAGTTGATATCAACGGCGAAAACTATTTATTTCCATCGACTCGTTTATCAGTTTGCCGATGGGGAAAAAATAAATTGAAACGATTCAATAAATCAACGGTTCAATCACAAATTGAACCGTTTTCTTATTGTAAGTTTATTTTTGATTTCCAATTAACCGTCGTTTTAAGCAAGCGCGAATAAACTCTTTGAACAATGGTTGAGGTTTAAGCGGATAGGATTGAAATTCGGGATGAAACTGAACGCCAAGAAAAAACGGGTGTTTGTTTTTTGGCAACTCGGCAATCTCCATCAATCGTTTATCGGGCGAGAAACCGGAAAAAATCAGACCAGCTTTTGTTAAAGTTTCAACATGAGCGGGATTGACTTCGTAACGATGACGGTGACGTTCACTGATTTTCGTCTGACCATAAGCTTTGGCCGCAATCGTTTTTTCGGCCAAGATCGCCGGATAAGAACCCAAGCGCATTGTTGCGCCAAAGGCTTGGTTGGTTAAGTTATTTTTTTGTTCGGGTAAGATGTCAATGACCGGCGCGGGTGTGGCCGGGTCAATCTCGGTTGTCTGAGCTTGGTTTAAACCGGTAAGATGACGGGCGAATTCGATAACCATCAACTGCATACCGTAGCAGAGGCCAAAAAACGGTATTTTATTTTCGCGGCAAAAACGAATCGCGTTAATCTTTCCCTCGACCGCGCGCGAACCAAATCCGCCCGGGACAATGACACCGTCAAGTTTTTTTAATTTCAACAAATTTTCTTTGACCTTTGTTTTTACGTAAGCGGGATCAAAATCATCGGCTGAGAGCCATTCGATTATCGGTTGGCGTTTAAAAAAATAAGCGGCATGTTTAATCGCCTCAATGACCGAAATATACGAATCGGACAAGATAAAGTTGCCACTGGCGAAATATTTTCCGACAACGCCGATCCGAAGTTCAGCCTTGGCCGTTTTGACCGTTCTGATCAGTTTTGACCAAACCAAACGATCGGTTTTTTTATACTTCTTTTTTAAATTTAATTTTTTTAAAATGACTCGGCCCAAATTATCCCGCTCAAAATTCAGCGGGGCTTCGTAAATAATCTTAATATCAGGCGCTGAAATAATTTCTTCTTCTTTAAGATTGCAGTTAAAGGCGATTTTTTCTTTACGTTTTTGGTCAAGAGCAAAGGCGGCTCGAGCGATAATGACGTCAGGTTGAAGACCGACGGCGTTGATTGTTCTGACCGCGTACTGAGTTGGTTTGGTTTTTAACTCACTCCCTAAGCCTTGATAAGGCAGCCAACTGACCAAAGCTAAAACGACGTCAGCCGGTTTTTTTGTTTTCAAAATTCTAATCGCTTCAAGAAAAAGAATATTCTGATACTCGCCCACGGTTCCGCCAATCTCAACAATAATGACATCGGCCTGACTCTCAATCGCAGCCTGGTTAATTTTGGCCAAAATCGCTAAAGGAATATGCGGCACGACTTCAACGCAACGACCATCGTATTTTAAGGCCCGTTCTTTTTTGATCACGTCAAGATAAATACTGCCGGTGGTTAAATAATTTGAACGAGAAAGATTCTCGCCCAAAAATCTTTCATAATTGCCCATATCCTGATCGCACTCAAGACCATCGCTTAAAACAAAAACCTCGCCGTGTTCGGTCGGATTCATCGTTCCGGCGTCGACATTGACATAAGGATCAATCTTGACGCAAGTAACTTTTAAACCTTGCCACTGAATAATTTTGGCAATCGAAGAAACACTAACACCCTTACCCACGCCCGACATAACGCCACCAGCGACAAAAATGTATTTTAGTTTCTTGTTTTTCATTGATAATTTTTAGAGTATTATACCTGATTTTTTTTAAACTTCATCCCGATTCACTGAAGTATCTTCAGCGTCATCGCTGATTATTTTATCTTCAAGCCGATTTTGAACAAAATGATAACCTCGGAAAACGAGAATCAAAGCGCCAAACAAAAACGGCAGCCAAAAATTAACTAAACGATAGACTAATGTCGTCAGGACCGCCTGGATTGTCGACAAACCGCTCAATTTTAAAAAGCCGATCAGACCAATTTCGACAAAACCGACGCCGCCGCTGGTTGGCGCAACCATTGAAATAATTTCCGCGACGATAAAATTTTTTGAGATTAAAAAAATACTGCTTTTAATTTGAAAAGTTTTAAGACTGAAAATTAAAATGATGAAATTCAAAATTGTAACCAAGGCCGAGATAACCAACGTAATCAAAAAATCCCTAGTTGAAACCGATGTTGGTTTCAAGAAACTAACTTTTGGTCCGATTTTTGGAAAAATTGTTTTAATTAACCCAGAAAATTTTTCTCGGAAAGATCGGCTTAACAAAAGAAGAAAAAATAAAATTAAAAAAATCAGATCAAAAACGAGAAGAAGCAAATCAATCGGTTTGAGATTTGTCATCTGATAAAAACTAAAATTAGCGACAAGTAAAACGAAAAAGATTATCGGGATAAGATAAAAAAGAAAAAACGAAATAGTCGCCTGAGCCGCGATCTTTTTTGATTCCTGTTTCTTGTTGGCGACGTAAAAAATAATCGCCGGGCCGCCCAAACCAATCGATAAAAGACCAGCTGGAAGCGTCACCAACCAAGTCATCAGCGCTTCTTTTAAACTTAAATCAATTTGGTAAAGATTGAAAACCTTTTTTAAAAGAAACCCCTGGAAAAATATCATAGTCAACCCACATAAACCAGCCAAGCTAAGGTAAAAAATAGAACCCTCCTGAAAAATTTTAGCGATGTCGGTCAGATGAACTTTGGTTGAAAAATACCAAATAAACAAGATATAAACCAAGCCACCAAAAAATAAAGTTAAATAAAATTTAACCCGTTTAAAATTCATTTATTTTAATTAGTTCGGTTGGGACAAATTGAATTAGCAGTCGATTCTGTTATAATTATTTTATTATAATCGATATTTATTTTTTATATTATTCAACTGAATTAAAATCTCTTGGGATTTATTTTTATATTCACAATATTTAATTTATATGCCAGAAAAAATTAAAACTGTTTCCTGCCTGATCCCGGCTTACAATGAAGAAAAAACCGTTGGTTCGGTCGTCAAAATCGTCAAAGAAGCCAGCCAGGCCGGTCTAGTTAAAGAAATCATCGTTATTTCCGACGGCTCAAACGACCAAACCGTGGCCAGAGCGAAAGAGGCCGAAGCGGATTTAGTTATTGATTCAGAAAAAAATTTAGGCAAGGGCGGCGCTTTATTGGAGGGTTTTAAGCGCGCCAGCGGCGACATTATTCTCTTGCTCGACGCCGACCTAATCAATTTAACCGTTAACGACATTAATAAAATTGTCAAACCAGCCTTAAACGACGAAGCCGATATGATCATTGGCTATCTGGCCGACGATGAGATCCAAAAATTCCTGCCTCAGATTTCTGGTCAACGCGCGCTTAAGCGATCAATTTTTGAAACGATTGCCGACGACAAAAAATTTCTTAAAAGCCGCTATCAATTTGAAATTTTGCTTAATCGTTTAGTCAGTAAACTTAAATTAATAACTCTTTTCATTCCTCTATCCGGACTCGACCATCTCAAAAAAGAACAAAAATATTCAATCGGCCGAGCTTGGCTGGGTAAATCAAGATTTTTCATCGATATGGTTAAAGCCTACAAGAATCATCTTTTTATCAGCAACCTCGTTATCGCGGTCATTGTTGTTTATTTGCTTTTCTTCAGCCCATTTTTCTTTTCTCGGCTTCTTTCGGGCCAGATGCCGCCACCGGGACCAGGCGAACGAATTTTAGTCGTGGTCGCTCATCCTGACGATGAGATTATCGGCGCGGGCGGCTATATCACCGACGCGATCAAAAATGGCAGTCAAATTTATGTCGTCGTCGTCACCAATGGCGACGCTAACCGTTTTAGCGCCAGCGTAATCAATCAAAATTTAATCTTGGACAAAAGAGACATGACCCGCGAGGGTGAAATTCGAATCAAAGAAAATGAAAAAGCCTTAGCCTTGGCCGGCGTACCCAATAATCAGACTTTCTACCTTTCTTTCCCTGATGAGGGTCTTAAACCGCTCCTAACTCGTTATTGGTTAAAAACAGAAAAATCAAGGTTTACCGGCTTGAGCCAAACCGCCTACCCTGACGCTTATAGAAAAAACATTAACTATACCGGCCGCAACCTGACCGATCTAATGGAAAACATCATCGCCTCGATTCGTCCGGATATTATCATCACCCACAGCCCGGTTGATGTTCACCCCGATCATAGCACCGTTTACACCTTTGTTCGTTTGGCCGTTGATCAACTCCTTGATCGCGGTTTAATCGCCAAACCAAAAATTTACACTTTCCTCGTCCACTGGCAAATTTTTGAATACCCTCACCCGCTTCGTTTTGATCCAAAGATGGGACTCTACCCACCCGATAATTTAAAAAACTACTGCGACTGGTTAACCTACCCCCTCTCTAAACAAACCGAGGAATTAAAATTAAAAGAAATTAAATCTTATAAAAGTCAACTGAGCAGCCCGTTTCTCGATCTGCTCCTTAAGGCTTTCGACCGAACCAACGAATTGTTCTGCCCAGTGTCTTAATTCTATGGCTAAAAAATTTTCAGTCGAATAATTTCGCGTCTCAACAATTGGTCTAATTATTAATTTTCACTTTATCTTTTCCGTCTTAGATTTTATGATTTACGGTATAATGTTTAATTATGACAATAACCGCGATTATTTTAGTCGTGATCACGCTTATCTTTTCTATTATCATCCACGAAGTCTCTCACGGTCTCGTTGCCGACCACTTGGGCGATCCGACCGCTCGACTGGCCGGCCGTTTGACCCTCAATCCTCTGCCCCACATTGATCCAATCGGCAGCGTTGTTATCCCCGCTCTTTCTTTTTATTTTGGCGGGTTCATCTTCGGCTGGGCCAAACCCGTTCCCTATAACCCTTATAATCTCAAAAACCCGAAACGCGACAGCGTCTTGGTCGCTTTAGCCGGACCGGCTTCAAATTTGATTTTAATGACGATTTTTATCGTTTTCTATCATCTCTTGCCGGTCAACTTATTCGCCTTTAAATCGTTTTTAGTTTTTCCAATCGAAATAAACCTGATTTTGGCTCTTTTCAATCTTATTCCAATCCCGCCTCTTGATGGTTCGCGAATTTTTCTTAATCAAATGCCGATTCAAACCCAAATTTTCCTTGAACGTTATGGCTTAATTTTAGTCTTAGCTTTTCTTTTGTTTTTTGGCAACTGGTTTTTCAATTTCATCCAACTCATTTTCCGTTTAATCGGAGTTTAGAAAAATATCCGGGCCAAAGTTCTTCCCAATTTTTCCCCTAAAAATAAGAAATGATTTTTGGCTAAAATTTATTTTACATTTTAGCGCTCTGAAAAAAAATTAAAACGTTCCTAATAAAACAAAAAAGCCGGCTGATTCGATAATCCAAATAATCGCGATTATTATTTGGACCGCGATTTATTTAATTTCGTATTTTAAAGTCACTTCGATTCTGACTGTTTGAGAGCCAGGTTCGATCGTTGGTGCTGGCGCCGCCATTGACCGAACCGCGCCAAACGAAGTATTATTATAAATCGGCTCTGGAAATGAATTCGGCGGCGACGCTTGAATCGAAACTAAGCGACCAAGACGAAAACCGGCCTGAGTCGCGACCGACGCCGCTTCCGCTTCCGCTTTGGCAATCGCTTCTGAACGCGCCTGATTTTGAACCGCGGTCGGACTGTCAATAACGAAACTTAAATTCGAAACCGAGTTGGCGCCATTAGCGACCAAACCGGACAAGATCGCGCCAATTTGGGTGAAATTTCTAATTTTAACTTGAACAGTTTGATTAATAGTATAACCAACGATGTCGGCCGGCGGGCAAATATTCGCGTCAATCGGACAATGATAAGACTGATAACGCGGCTCGATCGAATAATTTATTGTTTGAATATCCTTTGGATCGATTTGTTTTGATTTAAGAAAACCAATTATCTTATTCGCATTGGTCGTGTTTTCTTGTTGGGTCAGACTTAAATCTAAACCGCCCTGGCTGATAACGCCGAAACTAACTTTAGCCACGTCGGGCAAACCAACTGCCTTGCCTTCGGCTGAGACGGTAAAAGTTTGTTTAGACGAAATTGATTGGCCATAAGATCTGACAAAAATAATCGCGGCGTAAGCGAAAATCAAACAAATAATCAAACTGCCCCAAACTAAAATGCCGATATAATTTTTTAACTGATTTTTTATTTGCTCTCCCATTTAAAACTTTATTTTCAATTTTGACCGTTATTTTTTAGTTCAATTATTTTAATCCAAATGAAACATTGACGATCGCGGTGACCTTTTTCTCGATCGCGCTCGTATCATAAAAGCCATAACCGGAAAACTCGGCCGAGTTGACAGGCGTAATCTGAAAAACACCCTGACTGGCTGAACGCAACGGCCCCAGAACCGAACCAACGCTTTTAACAATCTGCTCAGCTCGATCTTTGGCGTTTTGAGTTGCCGCCGCCAACAACGCCACCCTTAAGTCGGACAATTTTGAGTAATAATACTGAACCGGCTGGCTGGAAAAAATCACGCCGGCTTCGGTCAGATCCGTCGCCGCCTTTTGAGCTAAGGCCGTGATCGCCTTAATATTATTTGATTCAACCGTAATTTGTTGTTGAAAACTATAACCGATCAAACTGCCGCCGCCGCCATAATAACCTGGTTTGCCAAAACTATTATCATAAACAGAATTTGTCGTCATCGGTTCAATCGTAATCGTGCTTGAGGGAATACCGTTTTTATTAAAGTAAGCCAAAATTGTCGCTAAATCACTCTTCATTTCGCTTGATCCTGTCGTTATATTGGTTAAACCGACGTTGCGGGAAAAACTGCTCGTCCATTTGGCCGTGTCTGAAGTAACGATTTTTTCAGCCGAACCGGTCACACTTAAACCATAAGCCAAAGCCTTAATATGATAAACCGCGCTTGAAACAATAAAAGCGACAATAATTAAGGCAACAGCCAAGATAAAACTGGCGAAAATTAAATTATTTTTCTGTTCCATCTTTAAAAAATATTTAATGCTTTTAACTAAATACTTAATAACTTTTTTATTATATCACGCAAATCTAATTTTCTCGGACTGAAAAAATTTGAATCAAGAACAAATCATTTTTAATAAAAACCTTCGCTTAAAATCTTCCGAACTTGAGCCTATAAAATAATATATTAAAAACGTTATTTTATAAGACTATTCACGATTTAGGTTAACCTTAAATCAAATTCCATCCTCATTATATATCAAATATAAGTTTCCATTAGAGCGAGTTTAAAAATTTTAATTTAAATTTCGTCAAAAGTTTAATTTTGGTTAATTTGTTCGTTAGCCAATTTTGACTGGACAAATTTCGTCAGTTCGGTAATTTGCATCCACATAAACGACCAGAGCCAGACAAAAACAACCCAGCCGAGCGAAATGGCAACCGGCATCATCAAACCGCTCATAGCCAAAGCGATGCCGCTGAGTTGGATAAAGATTGTTGCCAAAATAACTTGACGGCTCGGCAGAAATTTATACCATCGCTCTTTGGTGTGAGCGATATAAATCAGCATATCGCCCGAGATAACGATTTTTAAAAAGTAGACCGTTTTAATCAGCGGCCAACTCAAAAACCAGACATGTTTCATTAGAAAGAACAAAATTAAACTATTGGCGACGCCGGCCAAACCGAAAATGGTACTGAGTTGGAATCGATCTTTGACGTTTATTTTCGACGGTTTATTCGTCAACTTGACCCGATCAAAAGCCAAAGTGATAATCGGAAGATCGTTCAAAAGAGCTATAACCATAATTTGGATCGGCGTTAACGGATAGGTTTTATAAATTAGGCCAAGAACGACAATCGTAACGATCAAACGCAAGCTCTCGGAAATTCGATAGGTTGAATAAGTGTAAAGCCGAGCGAAAATCCGACGGCTCTCAATGATCGCGTCCTTGATCACGGAAACGCCGCTCGACAAAAGAACGATATCGGCGGTCGACTTTAAGGCGTCAACGGCGTTCTTGACGGCAATGCCAACATTGGCTTCTTTCAAAGCCGGCAAATCGTTAACGCCATCGCCGGTCGAAGCGACAATAAAATATTTTCTCGCCCACTTGACCAAATTAAATTTATCTCGAGGCAAGATTTCCGAAAAACCAGCAACGTCATTCAGCCAATTCGGCTTGAGTTGATCGTAATCAAGTCGACTTAACTCGGTTCGATCGATGATACGGCCGGCCAAACCTAATTTTCGCGACACCTCCTGACCAATCGCCCGATTGTCGCCGGTGACAATTTTAACGCTAATACCGTTATTTTTCATAAAATCAAGAACTTCGTTCGCGTCCGGTTCAAGCGTATCGGAAAGAACGATTAAACCGATCAGATCCATCTCCGCTTCAACGGGATTATCACCTGTTTTAGTCGCCACGGCTAAAACGCGGTAACCGGATTGAGCCAAACGAATGACATCCGATTCAAGTCTGACTTTGGCCGCCTGATCTAAATTAACCAAACCTTCAATGACCTGGCTGGCGCCAACATCAATCAAAATTTTTTGGCTGGCCGCTTTAATCACAACCGAATTTCTTTTTCGGTCGGAATCGGCCGGAACAAAATCGATCAACTTATCCGCTTCGAAACTCAATTTTAACTCTTTGGCTTTATTTAAAATCGCTCGATTAATCGGACTACGATCGTCTTGACTGGCGCCAAAAAGAGCGAGTGAAATTATTTCGGCCAAACTTTTTTGGCTATAAGGAATAATTTCTTGAACGCTAATTTCGTTCTTAGTCAACGTTCCAGTCTTATCGGTCAAAACCAAATCGACGTTGGCAAAATCCTCCAAGGCGGAAATTCTTCTAACCAGGGCGTTCTTTTTTGCCAACTCAATTACGCCGAACTCAATCACCAGAGTCATAACCGTCGGCAGACTGATCGGGATGCCGGCGATAATCAAACTTAAATCAAGAATGATTAAATCAGGCAAAGGAAATTTTTGCCAAATAAAAAAAACACTAAAAATAATAACGCCAATTAAGCTTAAATAAGAAAGAAATTTAGAAATTCGAATAATATCCTGTTCAAGTAAGCTCTTCCGATTCGAACGCTCGATCAAAAAAACCGTCTTGCCGAAATAGGTGTTTTTGCCCGTCGCGGTTAAAACCATTCGCGCCCAACCGGTCGCGACGAAAGAGCCAGCGTAAATCAAATCGTTGGCGGTCTTATCTTTCGGCAACGATTCGCCAGTGACCGCTGCCTCGTTTAAACTCAAGTTTTTTGCCTCGACAATCTTAGCGTCGGCCGGAACAATATCGCCGATTGTCAATTCAATTAAATCTTCCGGCGCCAAAAAACGCGAGTCGAGCCATTGCCATTTCTGATCGCGATAAACTTTGACCTGATTATTTAACTGCTTGTTTAATTTTTCAATCGCCCGATCAGCTTTATTTTCCTGCCAAAATGAAATACTAAAGTTTAAAACCATCAAACCCAAAATAAAGAAAAAATTAAAGATTTTGCCGATGACGAGAGAAATTAAAGCCGCGGTCAAGAGCATTAACGAGATCGGCGATATCAACCATTTAAAAATTTTTTCAAAAAAGTTTTTCTTTTCCGAAGGAATTTCGTTTAAACCATACTCTTTCAACTTTGCTTCGGCCTGACTTTGGCTTAAACCAAAATTTTCCATTGATATATTTTAAATTCAAATTTTAGAAAATCGAAGCAACCATCAGCGCCAAAATAACAAATCTAAACCGCCACCGATCGAAGCGCCTTGATTCTTTGGTCAAGAGGCGGATGATCGGCGAAAAGATTGCCCATCCAACCAAGAAAACTTTTATTTTCTCGGAAAGGATTAGAAATATAAAGATGAGCGGTTGCCGGCGGCGTTTTCAAAATATTTTCGTCATTGCCAATCTTTTCCAAGGCGCTAATTAGACCTTGCGGATAACGAGTTAAAAGAACGCCGGAGGTATCGGCTAAGAACTCGCGCTTGCGAGAAATCGCCAACTGCATCAATTGAGCGAAGATCGGCGCCAGAATAGCAACAGCTAAACCAATGATCAAAAAAATAACATTATTGCCTTCATCGTCGCGTCGACGTCCGCCTAAACCGCCCCAAAAAAGCGAGTTAAGAAAAAAATTCGCCAAAATCGCCATAATCCCGGCTAAGATCGTCGCGATTGTCATAATTTTGATGTCGGAATTCAAAACATGAGAAAGTTCGTGAGCGAAAACTCCTTCCAGTTCCTTATCGTTTAATTTTCGCAAAGCGCCGCTCGTTACCGCCACGACCGCGTTCTTTTTATCCCGGCCGGTGGCAAAAGCGTTGATCGCGTCGGAATTAAGTAGGTAAAGTTTTGGCGTTTGAGCCAAACCAGCCGCGATTGACAAGTTTTCCAAAATCCGATAAGGTTCGGGATAATCCGATCTCTCAATCGGTTTAGCGCCAGTCATAGCGATAACCATTTTGTCGCTATACCAGTAAGAAAAAATATTCATAATCAAGGCGAAACCAACGCCAAAATACAAAATAAGCGAATTACCCAGAAGCTGAGCGAAAACAAACGAGATCGCGATAACCAAACAAAGAAAAATCGTCATCAAAAGCCAAGTCTTTTGGTTATTTAAACGCTGCTGAGAATAAACTGAAACCATTTGTTTTAATTTTTAATTTTAATTTTGAGTTTTGTTTTCACCCTTATTGTTTATTTTTATCTTCAATTTAGTTTTATTTTTTTTATTTATTTTAAGTTTTAAAGTTAAATTAAAATTGAACTTTTGGTACCTGGGTATCGGCCTGGTCGTTAATCTCAAAAAAGTCGTACGGCTTAAATTTTAAAGTTTGGACGAAAAGATTATTGGGAAAAACTTTAAAAGCGGTGTTGTAGTCGCGAACAACCGAGTTATAAAATCTTCGCGCCGCTTGAATCTTGTCTTCAGCGTCGCGTAACTCAGCCTGAAGCTCAAGAAAATTTTGGTTCGCTTTTAGGTCGGGATAATTTTCAGCCACGGCGAAAAGCGACTTTAATGTTTGGCTAAACTGATTATCGGCGTCCATTTGTTCCTTGGGCGTCTGAGCGCTCAAAAACTTTGTCCGCGCGGCCGTGACGTCTTCAAAAACCTGTTTTTCGTGGGCGGCGTAACCCTTGACCGTCTCGATAATATTTGGAATCAAATCCGACCGACGTTTAAGTTGAACGCCGATGTCTGACCAAGCCTCGTCAACCTCCTGTTTTAACTGAACAAGATAATTGTAAATATAGACCAACATCGCCAGAAGCAAAACCAAAGTCAAAATCAAACTAACGCCGGCGCTAAGGTAATGCAAACCAAAAAAGATCCAAGTTAGAATAATCAAAAAAATAAAAAACAAATTGCCCATTAAAATTTTTTTAATTTAATTCGACAAAAATTTATTTGTGATAATTTTTCTGTCCAGAGGGCAGGATTCGAACCTGCGTAGGGGCAAAGCCCACTTGGTTTACAGCCAAGCTCGATTGTCCGCTCCGACACCTCTGGTAATATTATAATTATATTACACAAAAAAAAGAAAACCCCGACCACAACCGCGCCGGGGCTATTTTTACGCCTTGATAAAAAATATTTTTAGGCGCCGACGGCCAAAAGTATCGGCCAAACGGCGACTTGACATAAAGATGTCAATTCGCCGACCCTTGATCGCTCCACCCGTGTCTTGGGCCAAACGCCAACCAAACCCTTGGATAAAAACTTTTGATCCAAGTGGAATCAATCGCGGATCAACCGCGATCGTTACCCCGGATTTTGGTTTAATCCCAAGAGCGGTTCGTTGACCGCCGTCATCTTCGGGCGAATAAGCCGTCGCTGTAACGACTAAACTTTCACCCTTTCTAAACGAAAAATTATTAGTTTTTTGGAGTCGGCTAGAGCTGACTCTTTTGATTCTGCCTCCGGTCCGATCTTTGCTGATGGACCAGGACAAAGAACTAATAGATTTTCGTTTGTTTTGATTGGCTTCTTTTTTCTCCGGCCGCGCGCCAAACATTTTTGTTTGACTAAAGCTCCAAAGAATAGAAACCAACAAAACCAAGACGATGCTACCTTTAGTTAAGAAACTTTTTCTCAAAGTTTCACCTCCTTTCTGTGGTTCTAATTTGATTATAGCAAAAAAAATTTATTTGTCAAGAAAAAGATTATAAAACTTTTGAAAGACCCTTTAAAAATACTAACCTTTTAAAAGATTAGTATTAATAATCAAGCAAAATACACAAGTTTTTACTCTTCTTTTAATTTTAGGAATAAAAAACAATTTCTAAAAACTAAAAAATTAATTTTTTAGAATAAAAATTCTGAAACTAAAAAACGAAAATTTATTTTAAATCGCCTCTCCCCTTATTTCTTTTTGATCTTCTTTTTGATCGGCCAAACCAATTTTCTTTAACGAGCCATGAATCAACTGCCAAGACTCTATCTTAGTGTCATTATGATCACTCTTAATCCTTTGGTACTCTCCCTCCATTAAATAAACCTTATCTTCGCCAACCGGCGTCGCTCGAAAACGAATTACTCTTGTCCCCTTTTCAAGATCTTCTTTGATAATTTCGATTTTTTCCTTATTGTTGTTTTTTTTATCGTCTTCTGTTTCGATTTCGATTTTTTTTTCTTGACCGGCCTGATTAAACGATTCTTGATTAAAATTTTCTGGCATCGCGATTATTTTTGATTCTGACTTAAAACATTATTAATCGCCTTTTCAAAAACAGCCAATGGCTGAGCGCCAATGATTTCTTGACGGCCGATAATGAAACCGGGTGTGCCTTGAATGCCAAAACTTCCGGCTTCGGTTTTATCTTGATCTAATTCAGCCTGATAAGTTGATTGGTTCTGGTTTAAATCCGCTTTGATCCGATTCAAATTTAAACCCGGAATATTTTCAATCAATTTAAAAATATTGCTTTGGCTCGCCCAATCCGAATTTTCCGAACCTTGACTTTCATACATCTTTTCCCGCCAAGCAAAATAAGCCTTCGGATCAGCCTGCCAAATCGCCCGGCCAATTAAACCAGCCGTGTTCGAGTCGGCGCCCAAAAACTGGAAGTCTTTGAAAACAATTTTAAGCTTACCCGTCTCAACATAATTTTTAATCAAGGTCGGCAAAACTTGAGTTTCAAACCGATCGCAAAAAGGACACTGGTAGTCAAACCAGTAAGCCATTGTCACTGGCGCGTTCTGATTGCCGATGAACGGCTCGCCGGCGATCTTAACATTTCTAATATCGATATTTGATTGAACCGACCTCTGGTTATTATTCGCCGCGTTATTACCTTGACTTGGCTGAGCCGCTTGAGGAATGTTAAAAATACCAATACCCTTACCCGATGAAAAGATAACAGCAGAAGCGATAATTAAACCGGCCAAAACAATCGCCGCCGCGATCGTTAAGGTTTTTGATTTGTCGTTCATTTTAATTTTTATTTAATTTATTTAAAATTGTTTAAATTTCACCGACTTTTTATTTATATTTTCAACAAACTTAATAACCCGATTTAATATTTTAACTTAAATTCTAAAATTAATTAAAGCCAAAAAACATAAAGGGGATCAGGCCAAGCCCAATCCCCTTCTTTTTAGCGATGCAAGAAAAGTTGGTCGAAATCAATGACATTGTCGGCGTCGTACTCAACCACAGCTTTGCCATTTTCGTCAACCGTGAAAATCACGTTTTTTTTCAAATCCAAACAAAAGTGGCCGCTCACGACCATCCGACCAGAGCCATCTTTAATTATGACTCTTTTCTCGCCCAAACTCAATATCATTTTTGCCCTTTCTATTTAGAACTAATTCTAATTATAACAGAAAAAATAAATTGACGCTGAAGAAAAATTCGGCTGACCGCGTTTTCGCGATGACGCTCACCGCCCCGCTTTCTCGACGCGATTAAACGCGACCACCGCGGTTTCGATCTTTGGCTAAGACGGCCAGTTCAATTATAATCAGACAGATGAATTCAATTAAAAAACTTTTTATTTGTTTTCGTTACGCGCCGAAAAAATTCAAAAGCCGAAGCGAACAGTTTGAAAAACTTTTCCAACGCCAAACCGATCCGTGGAACTTTCAAAATTCGGCTTGGGAAAAAAATCGTTTCAATCGCGTTGTTGAAGTGGCCAAAATGATTAGACCGAAAAATCTTCTTGAAATCGGCTGCGCTGAAGGCGACCTAACCAAAAAACTTGCTTCTTTTTGTCCAAACGTTACCGCGGTTGAAATTAGTCCGACCGCGATCGCAAAAGCGTACCAAAAAGCGCCCGGGGTTTGTTTTATTAACGCCGATGCCAACTCTCTCGGTAATTTTTTTTCGCAAAATGAATTTGATTTAACTCTCGCGACCGAGATTTTATACTATCTAACCAAAGTAGACGCGAAAAAAATCCTGAGCGCGCTTAAAACAAAATACCTTTTGACCTCGAACTTTTGGACCGCCTCAAAACCGATTGGGATCTTGATCGAATCAGCCGGCTACAAGTTAATCAAGACCGAACGCGTTTTTGGTTTCGAAACTTTTCAACTAAAAATTTCAAAGATTTCCCTTTGGCAAAAAATATCAAACTAAAAAATAAACTTGAAACAAAACAAAAAAGAGGCGATCACTTTGATCACCTCTTTGAAACGATACACAAAAACTCTATATCCAGCTCGACCACATCGAACGGATCGAACTCTTCCACGACCTCACCATTCTGATCCATTTCGATGACTTTATTTTCTGTGAAATCAAAATAAAATATGCCTTTGACCTCATCGACCTTGCCGCCAGAACGAATAACCCTGATGGCCGTCCGATTCAACCCCATTAACATCGTCTCTCTCCTTTAAATATTGACATTAGAGAAACTGCTACTAATATTATAGTTCTTATTTTTATCAAAGCAAACCTCTCAAAAATAACTTGTTCTAAACTAATTTCTAGTTTAACTTTCGATAGCATGTTTTGTTTCTCAAAAAAATCTACCGATAAAACAACTTATCATTGCCGATCGCGCGTTTTCTCTTGAGACTTTTGAATGGGCCAAGAAAGTAAACTCGGCGTTCTTGTACAAAAAAATCCCGCTCTTAAATTAGAACGGGATTTTAGCTTTCGAAATCAGCTAACTATTTTTTGCCAAGCTTTGAAGGCGTGTGAAAAAAAATCGAATCTTTTTTAATTTGGTCCGAGCCGATTTCCAACCTTTCCGCCCCTAAGCCTCGCTTTAAAATATATTGATCAAACGTTTAGCTTCTCGTTCGGCCTTTGCCGCGTACGCCTCGAAACTTTGCTGCCGGACAAACTTTCTTTCGGAAAAAACATAAGTATCGGTAGCGCGAAACTTCTCAACAAAGTAGCGATCGTATGAAACAACAATACAAGCGGCCCTGGAACGCGCGAGGAAATTTCCGAGCCAAATAAGAACCGGGGAATCTAAATTATTAGTCGGCTCGTCCAAAAGCAAAATATCGGGATCGGAAAGTAGAACACCAATCATGAAAATTTTGCTTTTCTAGCCGGAAGAAAGTGAACTGATTCGCCGATCGCTTAAAACTTTACTCAGATGCATAATTCCATGAGCGGCGGCGCGACCAAATCATTTCCGAGAAGAACCACGATAATTTTAAATATATTTTTAAATTTCATCAAAGTTTTTTAGATTAAAAAATACCGGCTTCAGCCAAAACTAAAGCCGGTCGTTAAAAACTACTCTTTATCGCGAATCATGCATGTAAGCCGGTGTCGTTTATAAATTAAAATAGATAGAAATAGTTAAAACAAAATAATTGATGTTAGAAATATTTTGGTTTTTTGTAATCAGTTTATTTTTTTTAACTTTTTCTGTTCCGCTCATTTTTTTTAAAGGCGCGCCGTTTATGCCGACACAACAGAAAGATTTAGAGAAAATACTCGATTATTTTGGCGATGGCGGAGGTAAAAAGTTTATTGATCTCGGTTCTGGCGACGGCCGAGCAGTAATTGAATTCGCCAAGAATAATTTTGAGAGTTATGGGATTGAAATTAATCCATTTTTAGTAATATTAAGCAAAATAAAAATTAAAAAGTTAAAAATCAAGAATGCCAAAATATTCTGGGGAAGTTTCTGGAAAATGAATTTAAATAAGTTTGATGTTGTTTATTTTTTTCATTATCAAGGGTCAAATAAATCTCTTGAACTAAAACTTCAACAAGATTTAAAAAATGACGCTGTTATTATTAGTTACGCGTTTCCTCTTAAAACCTTTGAATTGGTCAAGAAAGTAAACTCGGCGTTCTTGTACAAAAAAATCCCGCTCTTAAATTAGAACGGGATTTTAGCTTTCGAAATCAGCTAACTATTTTTTGCCAAGCTTTGAAGGCGTAGGGCCTTGAATCTTTTCTAATTTGTCCCAAGCTCTTTGTTCAGCCGACTCGTACGTCGGCCCATTCTCTCGTACCTCATTTCCCGTTTTGGTGTCTTTGATCTTGACTGATCTTGTGTAGGGCGGTATCAGAATATTAATCAAGGAATCATCCTTAGTAACTTGGAATCTCTCCTTCGACATTTGTGTTCATCTCCTTTCTTTTTTAGATTAGCTAGATTTCTTAATTACTATCTGATTTGAAATCTAGTGTGCGCTCGTCCTCGCAAGTGAAACGTAGCAAGGACTTTTGCCCTCTCATAGACTTAATCCCGTCTCAAATATCTATTCGATAAATCGTCTATTTTTAAAACGACGACCATTATTAATAATGACCATCTTTAGATTAATTTGTGAACCGAACGATACGATCTCCGATAAATCGGGATAAAGAGTTGGTTCTCCGCCAATAAGTAAAGATATTTTAGCGTTATCTTCTCTCAGAGCCATCATTACTTCTTTTGCAAATATTGGTTTCATCCATTTGCTGGAAAATCCGTGTGGCGCTGTATAATAATGCGGGCAACGATTATTACAAGTGTACCGTAGCCGGTTGATTCGATCAAGATCCCAATCGGTTTTGAGGCGGTCCAAAAGTTCGAGGTCAAAAGGTATTTTGTTTTAAGCGCGCTCAGGATTTTTTTCGCGTCTAC
>JAMCWY010000008.1 GCA_023480925.1 Patescibacteria group bacterium | reverse complement strand
CTCTTTATCGCAAACCCAGCTTTCCCACGAGCAGTATGATCCCCGCTGGTTGCTCGACTAAACCGTCTGGCAACGCTTATGCTAATAATAATCTTCAGTGCGCGGTTTGGTCGGCAAGTGATTATAGGATCGTTAGTAATGTCAGCGGCGGGACGCTTTACTTAACTAACGAGAATAATGGACAAAATAATCAACTTGGTTCGATCAGTCTGCCGTTCGAGGGAAGTTTTTCGTCAAACTCGGGCAACCCGGGAATTTTATGGTCAATTTATATTAGCAGCGGCGGGGTTCAATCAAATAAGGTTTATTTTTATGTTTTAGACCAAACATCCGCCAGCCAAAGTCAGATTAGTAATTTTTGTTCAATCGGTCCAAGTAATCAACCTTCTGTGCCGGCTTGTTACTTGGGCGTTTGTTATATCTGTTCAAGCGGAGCGACGCCGCCGAATTCTCAGTGTGCGGCTCAGTCAAACAATAATTTATGTTCCAATCTTAATTATTGCAAATCCAACCCGATTCAGGAATGAAGCTTTGGTACTATCTTAAAAACTTAAACATCACCAATCAAACCAGGAATTTTCTTAATCAAAAATTGTCCAAGCTAAAAAAATTTTTAGGCAAGTCCGATCAGGCTGCCTTGGTCGAGGTTGAAATTGAAAAGGAAAAAAACCGTCTCGATCGGGCTGAACCATATCGGTTTGAGGCTCAAGTTGATTTGCCGGAGAAAAATATTATTCGAGCCGAAGGCAAAGGCAAAAATATTTATCAGGCGATTAATCGGGGCGTTAAAAATCTTAAATTTAGACTAAACCAAGCGCGAAAAAAGAATCGGCCACCGCGAGGCGAGACCTAAGTTTTTTGGTATAATCAAAAAGGAATGGAACTCTTCGCGAAAGAGGTTAATTAATTTAATTTTTAATTATCGTTGAATGAATAAATCAAGATTTTCCATCTTAATTTTCGCCATCTTTTTAATTTTAAGCCTAATTGTGGTTTTCACCAGTTTGATTAAGTTTAAACTCGGTCTTGATCTGGTTGGCGGGTCGGTCTTAATGTACCAGGCTGATCTTAGCCACGTTCAACCCAGCAACATCAAGAGTGTTTTAAGCGGTGTTAAAGATCTAATTGAACGTCGAATTAATATCTTGGGTATCAGCGAGACAAGTGTCAGCTATTCTCAGTCTGGTCAAGTTATCGTTGAAATTCCAAACATCAAAGATCCGAAAGAGGCGATTAAGATTATCGGCGCGACGCCGTTTTTGGAATTTCGCGTGCCGGCTTCAACTTCAACCGCGGCCGCGCCAACGGCTTCAACTTCGGCCGCGGCTCCAACCTTAATTTCAACTTCAACTCAAACTTCGTCATTGTCGCTTTCGTCTTCGTCGGTTTCAACTTCAACCGATTCGGCTTACGTCAATTTTGTTCCGAGCAAGTTGACGGGTAAGTATCTTAAAAGCGCCAGCGTCCAAATTGATTCGAACACGCTCGAGCCTTATGTTAGTTTGGTCTTTAACTCTCAGGGCGCGGCCATTTTTGAAAAATTAACTAAGACTTATCTTAAACAACCGATCGCGATTTATATTGACAATACTTTAATCTCGGCGCCGATTGTTCAAGATGTCATCAGCGACGGCCAGGCGCGAATCACCGGCCGCTTTACCTTAGCTCAGGCGAAAAGTTTGGCCCAAAATTTGAACGAGGGCGCTTTGCCCGTGCCCTTAAGTCTGGTTTCGCAATCAACTGTTTCACCGACGTTGGGCAAGACTTTTCTTGATTTCGCGATTAAGGGGGGTATCATCGGCGCGGTTTTGGTTATTTTGTTTATGTTGATTTATTATCGCTTTCTTGGTTTAATCGCTTCAATCGCTTTAATTTTTTACGGGTTTTTTAACTTAGCTATTTATAAAATTTTGGGCGTGACTTTAAGCTTAGCCGGCATCGCCGGTTTGATCTTGTCGGTGGGAATGGCGGTTGACGCCAATATTTTGATTTTTGAACGGACGAAGGAGGAGTTAAAACGTGGTCGCAAGATCGTTGACGCGATTGATCTTGGTTTTCGAAGAGCCTGGTCGTCGATCCGCGATTCAAACACTTCGACCTTAATCACGACGATCATTATGTATCTGATGACGACGTCGTTCGTTAAAGGTTTCGCTCTGACTTTGGGCTTAGGCGTTTTGGTCAGTCTTTTGACTGCGGTTTTTCTTTCGCGAAATTTAATTAACGAATTCAGATTTGTTTTGGAAAAAAAACAAAAATAAAATGATTAAGCTTGATATTGTCAAAAATCGATTTTGGTTTTACGGTTTTTCTCTTGCCTTGACTATTTTTGGCGCTTACGCTCCGATATTTTTAACGCCTCACTTCGGCATTGATCTGGCCGGCGGCAGTTTTTTGCAAATCAAAACGGATTTAAAGTCAATTGATTCGACCGTGGCGAAATTTAGCCGCGAGTACACGATTTTCCCGACTAACCAAGGTTTTCTCGTTCAGGCGCGTCAGATGAACGAAGAAGGTTTGGTCGCGAATCTGAAGCAACAAGATCGCAACTTGAGTGTGTTGCAATATAACCAGATCAGCTCATCTTTAAGCGGCGAGTTGAGGCAAAAGTCAATTCTTTATATTTTGATGGTTTTGTTTGGCATCGGCGCTTATATCTCGATTTCGTTTTGGAAAAGTCACCAGCGAGTTAGCGGTTTAACCTTGGGCGCGGTTGTGGTTTTAACCTTGTTTCACGATGTTCTCGCCGCCTTCGGCATTTTTTTGATCTTGGCGAAATTTTTTGGCTACTATCTTGATCTGACCATTATCACCGCCTTGTTGGTCGTGGCCGGTTTTTCCGTTCATGACACGATTGTTGTTTTCGATCGATTGCGCGAGAATTTAAAAAAATCAACCAGTTTTGACAAAAATGTTTTCAATCAAAGTATCCAGGAAACTTTGGTTCGATCGATCAACACCTCGTTCGCGACCGTTATTTCGATTATCCCTTTGGTTTTTCTCTTACCTAGCCTTCAGGGTTTTCTCCTAACCTTAGTTTTTGGCATCACCATCGGTACTTATTCGTCAATTTTCGTCGCTACGCCATTAGTTTATGATTTAACCAAAAAATAAATATGAGAATTGTTTCAATCGGTACGGCCACCGCCGATATCTATCTTCGAAGTCGTTCGTTTAAAATTTTGAAAGATTCGCATTTTACTTTTAAAAAAGGTTTTTCCGAGAAGTTGGCCGAGTGTTTTCCTTCCGGGGCCAAGCTTGAAGTCGAACAGGTTGATTATGAACTTGGCGGCGGCGGCCTCAATACCACCGCGACTTTTAAAAAAAATAACTTTGATCAACTGGCCGTGGTCAAGCTCGGCCGTGATTTTTTGGGTCGTTTTATCCAGGACCAAATTTCGGCGAAAAAAATAAAAACAGATTTAAAACACAGCCGCGCCCTCTCGTCTTTTTCGGTTGTTCTTCTTTCAACCGGCGGCGAGCGAACGATTCTTGTCTATCGAAGCCCAGCCGATGTTTTTAAATTAGCCGATTTGCCCGTTGCTCGGCCGGGCGATTATTTTTACATTGGTCCGGGTGCGACGCCGCTAACGGTTTGGTTGAAATATTTATTGAAACTAAAAAAAGCCGGAACGGTTGTTGCGATTAATCCCTCCGCGCCGTTTTTGAAATCAAAACAAGCTTGGGCAATTTTGAATCTAACCGATTTAATTTTTCTTAACCAGGAAGAGGCTGAAATGTTGATTGGCCAGAAATTAGACGAGCGACAATTAATTAAACGATTGCGTCAACGGCTAATTCGTCCCCAAATTATCGTTTTGACCCTGGCGGAACGAGGCGTGATCGCGGCCGACCAAGAAAAAATTTATTCCAGCCCAGGCTTTAAAATCAGCCGTCCGGTTGATAAGACCGGCGCCGGCGACGCTTTTGCTAGCGCTTTTTACTCGAGCTATATTCGGACGGAATCCGCGGTTGAGTCGATTAGAAGAGGCTGTGCCAACGCCGCCAGTGTTATTCAAATTCCCGGCGCTCAAAACGGCATTTTGAGTTTGAGTGATTATAAAAAATCAACTTGGCAAAAAATTAAAATTTTAGGTTGAAAGATCTTGAACTAATTTATAATATTAAGACGGGGGCATAGGCTCAATCGGCAAACCACCGGTCTCCAAAACCGGTTTTCTAGGTTCAAATCCTAGTACCCCCGCTAATAATATTTTCGTCGGTCGCTAATTTGATTCGGTTTTTAAACGCGGCCGTGATCGAAGCGGTTTTGTCTGGGTGACCGCCGTGATTTGAATAATCCGATCGATTTTGTCGTTTTTTGAAATTTTATTTCTTTTTTTCAGGCCGCAGTTGAGACAGTGGTGGACAATAATGTAAGTCTTATTTTTCCAATCAAGACCAATCGGCTTCATTAAGCCGCCGCATTTTGCTTTTCGGTCGCCCGGGTTGATGTCAACGTGTTTGCTCCAAAGACAATTGGGGCAGTGATTGGTGTAACCGTTGCCGCCAACAATGATTTGACATTGTTCACACTGAAAATTTTCCCGCCGGCGTTGAAATCTTTTTTCCATTTTCAAGATAAATTTTAAACGATAGCGTTAAAAATCAGAATATTACAAAATAGCTTAACTGGCGAAACGGTTTCTGTATTTTTTTATTTCTGGCGCTTGGTTTCTCAAAAAGAATCAGGAGTTAATAGGCGGCTGTCTTGGGTTGACAAGTACAAAAAAAGTGATAAGATTATTATTATATTACTGTTAGTTCCTTTAAGGCTTCTAGTTCAAGTAATTGGCTTGTTTTATTTTCTGCTTTCTGAAAGAACGATTATTGCGTTTGACCAGATTGTCTTTTGAAAAAGAGATAATCAGTAGCTGAAATAATCTTTTTTTGAGGGAGCTAATTAGCTTTAAACTCGAAACCCTCTGGTTTGCTTTGCCAAACCGCACGCTAAGGAGATAGGAGATAACTTTGAAAAATGATTTTTTTATTTCGGCAACGAGATTGTTTTTTGGTGCCATCGTTTTGGTAGTCGTGACCATAATTATCGGGTCGGCGATTACTGAAGTAATCCCGCCAAGTGAGCCGGTTGCTCTTTATTGGTCGACCAAACTTATCTTGGCGTTGGCTATTACCGGTCTTAGCTCGCTGTGTTTGATTCCGGTTTCGCCGAAATCAAAAATTAAACCAATTTTCGTCAATGTGTTGAAAATAATCATATTGACGATGTCAATCGCGGGCGTGATTTTTTCCGTCACCGATTGGGGTAAGCTTTTTCTTTTCTCTTCTGTTGTAGCTTTCTCCGGCTTGGTTCTTCTTGAACCGGAGAAATTTTTCCCTGATTTCGATGATAGGGAGAAAGGAGGAAGAGACAATGACGGAACGAATCGTGGCTGAGATAGTAGTCGTTCTTTTTTCGGCTATGGGCATTTTAGATC
>JAMCWY010000013.1 GCA_023480925.1 Patescibacteria group bacterium | reverse complement strand
TGCTGGACTAAAAAATTAGCACCTGCTTTAATTTTCACACTTTTCTATCGAATTGTCAAGTTTAGAGAATTTAAAAAGGAGTTAAAAATATGGTTCTGAATCTAACTTAAATGTTGGTTAGAACTGAGCGAACTAATTTTTTGTTTGAGATTTGTTTAAAAATATCGCTTGCTGTTTCAAAAAATTCTTAAATTTTAATAAGACCAATTATCTTAGACTTCAGGTGGGGTGGCTGACGGGGATCGAACCCGCAACCTGTGGCTCCACAGGCCACCGCTCTAACCAATTGAGCTACAGCCACCACAATTAGCTTCTGACAATCAATTTTATTTTAACAAAATTTGTGCTATAATTTTAAAAATTAGTTTCATCCAAGAACAACAATGTTTGAAGGGTATAAAAAAATCAATAAAATTATCGTTTGGATCATCGCTCTCAGCACAATCGCTTATTTTGTCATCTTGCCAATTAGTTTCAGCCGGCCAACCGCGCCGACTCAAAGCCCAAGCAATACCATTCAAACGCCTCAAAACCCGACCGCGGTTTCTCCAAGTCAAAACTTCAATCCAATTTCGAACTCAAGTTCAAACGCGATTATTCAAACTCAACCGACAATTCAGATTTCATCAAGTTCGGACAATAATTTTTCTCTGCCGCCGGCTTCAACAAGCAATCCGGGTCTAAACTTCTAATTTGAATTTTCCCAGAGCGCTTGAGCGAAAGCGAACGGATCAAAACTAACAACGGTAAAAGCGTAAAGTTCTAACGAACCAATATCGGCGTTAACCTCCGAAAGCGGACCGCGATCAACGATAAAACCAATCGGTTTCGATTTTTCATCACCGCCAACAAGAAAAAGATTAAAACTCTGGCTACCAAGGTTGATATATTTTTCAATTAAGCCGGCCAAGCGATCAAGACAACCAGACCATTGATCAACCAAAATAATCAACTCGCGTTCTTTCGCCGGCGTCAAGCTGACTAAAATGCGAAAGCCGTTTCCAATTTCTTTGGCCAAACCCAGACTTTTTGAAACTAAAAATAAATCTTGCCAGTAATTCGATCCAAATTTTTTTTCGTACTCACCCGCCCGATCTGACAAAAATTCCAATTTCGCCGGCAACTGATCGAGATAAAGAACCTGAAGATGAGGATGAAAAACGCTGGCGCCGGCGCGATAAAGAAAATTCCAAAAAACAATCGGCGTTTGGACTTTTTCGTCTTGGACTTTAATTTTTTTAAACCATTCGAACGCGGTCTGAAAGCTGTCTTGAATTTCGATCTGGCTCAAATTGAACGGATTGTTGTTCTTAAAAATGACAAGTGAGTGATGGCGAGCGATCTTAGTTAGATTCGAAGCGGTCAGGCTAAAATTACTTTCAATTCGGCCGACTTCGTCAATTGGCGTTGTTTTTTCCGGTTGGGAAAAAATATCGTCAACCGGCGGTTTGAAATCTTTGATTGGTTCGGGCCGGCGGCCGCGCCAAACATTAAAAAGACTTTCTTGGAATATAACTTTATTTCTGACTCGAAGCAGTTCTTGATTTTCAACCTTTGAACCATAGCGAGCGAAAATTTCCGGTGGGACAACTTGACTAATATTGTCAATTTGATAGGAAAAAATCCGATCGAAAATTTTTTTCTCCGATTCGTTTAAACAACCCAATCTTTGGATCAACTCGTCCATTTTTTTATTCGCCGATCAAAAAAAACTTTTGACTAATATTCAACTGCTCGACTCGTCTTGTTTCGAACCGCTCGAGAATAATCTTAAATCTTTTTTTGGCCAAAAGCCAAGCTTCGTTTTCTTTTTTGTTTAATTTTTTCAAAATCATCATCTCGGCTTTTTGCCGAATTTTTGGCTGAATGCCGATTCTCAACCGCCAGAAACTTTTTGTCCGAATCGCCTTGATAACCGACTCGACGCCTTTATGCCCGGCCGGATCTCGACCAAAAGAAAATTTCAAATAGAGAAAAGGCAAATCCGCTTCGTCGCTAATAATTAAAGTTTCCTCGGGCTTGACCTTAAAAAAATCAATCGCGGCTTTGACCGCCTTGCCCGATTCGTTCATATAAGTCAAACCAATGGCCAAGTTAAGCCGGCCGAATTTTGAATAAACAAAATTATCCCTTTTCTTTGGTTCCTTTAAATATTTCTCAATCAGATCGCGGCCGAAATTATGCCGCGTCTGGACGAACTCCGGATCGGGGTTACCTAAGCCAAAAATTAACTTGATTTTTGCCTGATTTTTCATATAATATTATTATATGACAAATTTATGATTAAATCGCTTAGAAAATATTTAGCGGATTAGTCTAAAAATCATGCGCAAATTAAAACTTTTTCAGTTTCTCGAAACTCTTTTTTTGGTTTTGTTGATTGTTCTGCCGATCCGCTTTTTTTTATTCGAACCGTTTTTTGTCGTTGGTCAAAGTATGGAGCCGACCTTTCACTCCTTCGATTATCTCATTGTCGACAAAATTTCCTATCGGTTTGAAAAGCCCCAACGAAACGATGTCATTATTTTCAGGCCGCCGGTCGACCCGTCGGTTTTCTACATTAAACGAGTTATCGGTCTGCCCGGCGACACAGTCATAATCCAAAACGGCCACGTTTACATCCAAAACAAACACCATCCTCAGGGTTACGAACTTCAAGAACCATATTTGCCCTCAACCGACACAACTCCGGGCAATGGCGTTTTTAAAGTCACAGCCGGACATTATTTCGTCCTTGGCGATAATCGCGCCGCCAGTTATGATTCAAGACGTTGGGGCCTTTTGCCCGCCCAAAATATTATTGGCAAAGTCGAACTTAATCTCGTCCCGATCAGCGCTCTTTTCAAAATCGTCCGATCGGGCTTAGCCAGATGAAACAGTTAATTCAAGCGGCCCGCGGCATGCGCGATCTCTTGTCGCCTGAAACCGATTATTTTTTGAGCCTTCAAGACTTACTTCTAAAGTGGTCGAACAGTTACGGTTTTAGTTACATTCGCCTGCCCTTGGTTGAAAACGAAAAAGTTTTTACTTCTTCGCTTGGCCAAAATTCCGATATTATCGAAAAAGAAATGTTTTATCTCAAGGGCAAAGAGCGAGGCGAGAAATTGGTCCTTCGGCCCGAACTAACCGCCGGGATTATGCGGGCTTATCTTCAAAACGGACTTCACTCTTTGCCTCAACCGATTAAACTTTTTCAGATTGGCCCGGCTTTCAGAAAAGAAAGACCGCAAGCGGGGCGATTTCGCGAACACTACCAATGGGATTTGGAAATCATCGGCAGCGCCGAACCGATCAACGATGCCCAGATTATTCAAATAATTGATTCCCTCTTCAAAAAACTGAAGTTAAAAGATTATATTTTTAAAATCAACAGCATCGGCTGTCCGGACTGCCGCGAACATTACAAGAAAAAATTAAAGTCTTACTATCAGTCCCTGAACAGAAAACTTTGCCTTGACTGCAAACGGCGATTAAAAACCAATTCCCTGCGTTTGCTTGACTGTAAAAATCCGATCTGTCAACCATTTAAGGCCAAAGCACCGGAAAGTCTTAATTATCTTTGTAAGTTTTGTCAAGAACACTTCAAGAAAGTCCTTGAATATTTGGAAGAAATGGAGATCAACTACGAACTCGACCACACTCTTGTTCGCGGCTTTGATTATTATTCCCGAACGATTTTTGAAGTATTTTTTCAAGAACAAAACTTCGCCATTGGCGGCGGCGGCCGTTATGATTATTTAAGCAAAGCTTTAAGCGCGAAAGAAATTGGCGCGGTCGGCGCCGGCATTGGCATTGAAAGACTGACCAGTGTTTTAAAAATGCATCAAGTTAAGCTTTCATTCTTCAAGAAACCAAATATTTTTATCGTCCAAATCAGCGAGGAAGCAAAAAAAGCCGCGATCAAAATTTTTGAGTTGCTTAGAAAAAACAACATCGCCGTGGCTGAAAATTTCGCCAAGTCTAACCTCTCGGACCAACTGAGCTTGGCCAATAAACTTGGTGTTAAGTACGCTTTAATCATCGGCCACGAAGAATTGGGCAACGAAAACGTCATATTACGCGACATGAAAACCGGCGCCCAAGAAAATATTTACTGGTCGGAACTGATCGAAAAATTAAAAGATAAACTCTAAAACAATGCCTGATTGTATTTTTTGTAAAATCGGCAAGAAAGAGGTAAAAGTTTTAATCGTGGTCGAATCGGAAAATTTTATCAGTTTTCTCGACGTTCAACCGCGCAGCCCCGGTCATAGCCTGGTTATTCCCAAGAGGCATTTCGATAATTTCGTCAGTTTAGATTTAAATCTGGCCCAAGAATTTGTTAAAATTTGTCAAGAAACGATAAAAAAGATTGGCCGCGGTCTGAACGCCAACGATTTTACCTTAGGCGTGAACGAAGGCGAACTGGCCGGTCAAGCGATTCATCATTTTCACTTTCACGTCATTCCAAGATTCAAACACGATCGCGGCGGATCAATTCATTCAGTCGTTTTCAATGAACCAGTCGAATCAGTTGAAGAAATTTATAGTAAAATAATTAAATAAACTAAAAAATAAAACAAATGAGAGTCAAGACGAAAAGATTAAAAACAGAATCGACCGCCCAATTTCTCCGCCGCTTTCTCACCCGCGTTCAAAAAAGCGGCATTGTCTTGGCGGCCAAACACGCAGCTAGTCGCACGAAAAAACCAAACGAGACTCAGAAGAAAAAAAGCAGGCTTTATCGCCTTAAAATCCAACAATTCGTTGACGAAAAGACCAAACTCGGTTGGAGTTTGAACAAATCTTTAAAGATGGCACGGCGATACATTAAGGAGATTAAATTCCGGGGCGAATGAGAAATTTCTACTTTGGTTTGGACTTAGGCCACGCCGAGTGGAAATTTTCCGCCCTCGAAGAATTGGCTGACGGAAATTTTGTCTTTTTTAACCAAGCGATAAAAAATGAATTCATCCGAAAGGGCGAAATTATTGATCAGGCTAATTTTGAAGAGCAATTAAAATTAGTCTTGGAAAACCTGAGTGAGTCGCTTGGCAGTTATCCAATTCGCGACATCACCTTAACTATCTCGTTTCCTCAAACCCAAACTTACTTTCAAAAAGGTTATGTTATTTTTGAAAACAACATCAAAGAAGAGGATATTGAAAAAGCTTTGCGGGTAACGCGCGCTTCGATTAACTTAGCCAACCAAGAAATATTATTGGAAAAACCATATCGTTATATTCTCGACACTGAAGAAGAGTTGCGAGATCCGATTGGGATGGCCGGCCGGCGGCTTGACGTTGAAGCGATTCTTTTAACCGTTCATCGTTCTCAAATCGAAAAAATTCGCCAGGTTTTTAAAAATATCGGCATCAGCATTAACTCAATCTTGCCCAGCGCTTACGCCAAAAGCCTTATCTCAATCAGCAAACGAGACAAAGATATTGGCGTCGGTTTTCTTGACCTTGGCGCCGAGACGACTTCGTTTTTAGTCTTCAGCGAAGGCAATTTGGTCCAATTTAAAATTTTCCCCTGGGGCAACCAAAATTTAACCGAGGAGCTAGCGATTCGATACAAAATTGATCTGGTTGACGCAGAAGAGTTGAAAAAATTCGTTTTTAGCCAAGCTCGCGACGAAAAAGGCAAAAAGCCGACGACGATTAAATTGGAGAAGAACACTTTTTCCCGAAATTTGGTCTCGAAGTTTTTGGAAAAAATTTTAAAAAAATACATCGATGAAAGCGGCCTGGCCGATTTTCTCAAAGAAACAAGAAAAAAATTTAAAATGCCGGGCGGTCTCATTCTCTCAGGCGGCCTGGCTCAAGTCAGTGAACTTTCCGATTTATTTAAAAAAACTCTGGAAGCGCCGATCAAATTACCCAAAAACGAACTTAATTACATCAAGGTTAACCACGACGACGAAGATTTCATTAAATTTTCCGCCAGCTTGGCTTGCGCCTACAACTCCGCTCAACAAGTTGACCGGTCAAATATTTTTTCGAAAATAAAAAAAATATTCAGATCGTTCAGCGGCTAAAAAATTTTAGTCGGGTCGATTTAAACTAAAGGAGTAAAATAAAAAATTAGCCAAGAATTAATTCATTTTGGTTAAAATCTCCTTCTTTACTTTATCAATCAACCGCCCCAATTTAAATTCGCCTAAATCTTTTCGATGGCGGCCGCGCAACGCAACAGAACCATTCGCCTCTTCCCTATCGCCAATAATGGCCAAGTATGGAATTTTTTCTTTTTCCAAAAACAAAATTCTTTTGTTTAAACTCTCATTTGGCAAAGAAACTTTTGCTCTGATATTTTTGGCTAAAAGCTCGGCCGCGACTTTTTTCGCCCGATTTAAATGCTTTTCGCCAATCGGCACGATCATAATCTGAGTTTCGGACAACCACAGAGGCAAATCGCCTCGAGTTGATTCCAAAAAGAAACCGATAAATCTTTCATAAGAACCAATCACGGCCCGATGGATGACAATCGGCTCGACCTTCTTGTTGTTTTTATCCAAATAAAACAGGCCCATTCGTTTTGGCACGACAATATCAATCTGAATTGTCGAAAGCGTTTCTTCTTTGCCAAAAATATTTCTAATCTGAAGATCTAATTTTGGCCCATAAAAAGACGCTTCGCCAATGCCAATCGTCAGGTTTAATTTTTCTCCAACCGCGACTTTTTTAATTTCATTCGCCGCCCAACGCCATAACTTTTCATCGCCGCCGAATTTTTCTTTGTTCTTGCCCTTGAAGTCGGGCAAAGACAAACGGTACCAGCACTTGTCTGAAATTTTAATCTGGCCGTAAAACTCGTTGAATAATTTTAAAACGTTTCGAAACTCATCCGCCAGCCTTTCTCGATCAACGTAAATGTGACTGTCGTTTTGAGTAATTGGACCACGCACTCGCATTAGACCATACAAAGCGCCGGATCGCTCGAATCGATAGACCGTGCCCGGTTCGGCTAAACGCAAAGGCAAATCGCGATAGCTCTTAACCAATCTTTGATAAATCATGTGATGATGCGGACAACTCATTGGCTTGATAAAAACTTCATTGCCTTCGGGATCGTTAAAACGATACATCTCGTTGCCAAAATATTTTTTGTGGCCCGAAGCCTCATAGAGCGCGCTCTCGGCCAAAACCGGCGTACTAACATACTGATAACCGTACCGCTCTTCTTTTTCCCTCATTAAATTGATCAGTTGATTTTTTATAAACTCGCCTCGGGGCAAAAACAAAGGCAGGCCCGAACCAACTTTTTCCGAGATCATAAAAATATCAAGCTGATCGCCCAAAACGCGGTGGTTATAAATCTCGGCGGTTTTCTGTCGTTCGAGATACTCGTCCAATTCTTTCTTTGTCTCAAAGGCAACGCCGTAAATCCTTGTCAACATCTGATTTTTCTCGTCACCGCGCCAGTAAGCGCCGGCGATTTTGGTCAATTTAAAAGCGTCAAGTCTAATCTCTTTGGTTTTTTTGACGTGGCCGCCGCGGCAAAGATCGACAAAATCGCCCGTTTGGTAAAGACTAGCATCACTGATTTTGTTTTTCTTGGTTTTTTTCGTTTTGGCGCTTGTTTGAATCTCTTGCCAACTAGTTGTGCCGTACTTGGCCAAATCGTTGATTAACTCCAATTTGAAAGGCTGGTTTTTAAAAAATTTTTTCGCTTCGGCCAGTTTCAGCCGCTTTGGCTTAAAACCCAAATTTTGGTTAATCGCGTCTCTCATTAAAGACTCGAGTTTGGCTAAAACCGATTCGTCGATTTTTTTACTCAAACGAAAATCATAGTAAAAGCCCGACTCGATCGTCGGACCAACGCCCAACTGAGCTTTTGGATCAATGATCAAAACCGCCTTGGCCAACAAGTGAGCGAGCGAGTGCCGAATTTTTTCTATATTTTCCATTTTGAATTTTTCTCCTTCTTTGGAGAAACAAGTTTTAAGATAATGCCGACGATAAAAGTGTTAATAAAAATCGAAAGAATAAACCACTCCCGCGCGAAAATATAACCATCAATCCTAATCGTGATATTTAAAAGATAGAAAAAAAATGAAAAGACCGAATCGGAAATCAAAAAACCGACAATAATTAAAAAAACATCCCGGCGCGATTGCTTCATCGCGACAGAACAAAAGTCAACGGACCGACGTTAACCAGGCTAATATCCATCATCTCGCCAAACTGGCCCGATCGGACGACTCGATTGGATTTTTTTAACATCTCGATAAATTTATTATAAAGCTTTTCCGCTTCGGCGTAAGCCAGACTTGAAGAAAAACTAAAATCAAGGTCGTCAAGTTTGCCGGTCAAAGTGAACTGGGAAACGATCAGAAACTCGCCCTTAATTGCCTCGATCGAAAGATTAATCTTGCCTTGAGCGTCAGCGAAAACTTTTAAATTCGGCAACTTCGCGGCAAAAAAATTTACCTTCTCCTCATCATCGCCAACTTCAAAACAAACAAAAATCAAAAGACCTTTTTTGATTTGAGCGACCAGACCGGTGCTTGTTTCAACTTTCGCTTCGGCCACGCTCTGCAAAACCAACTTCATTTTAATTTTTACTCGAATAACGGTTCAAAATTATTTCTTCGATTGATAAAAACCGATTCCGAATTTAGGTCGGTCAAATCCAAAGCCAATCGAATTTTCTCGCTCGCCTCAGGCATAACCGGCCGATAAAATTCTGCCAACTTAAAAAGAATTTGGACTAATGTTTTAAAATCAGCTTCGCTTCCGCCTTGCCAAAGTTTTTTTTCTTCGATAAACTTATTCGCGTTTTTGACTAAATCAAAGACAACGGCGAAAGCTTTTCTAAAATCAAATTGATTGAAATTCGCAAAATAATTTAAGCTTGTTTGATTAATTTCTTTTTCAAATAAATTTTGGTCCAGTTTAATTTTGGCCGGCCCTTTTTTTAATAAGCCAAAAATCCGCGAAACAAGATTGCCAACTTCATTTTTTAACTCATTCTGGCAAACCGCGTCAAAATGATTCAGGCTAAAATCTGAATCTTCAAACTGATTCGGCTGAGTTGAAAAATAATATCGGCTTGGCTCAACTCCAGCTCTGGTTAAAAGTTCTTCCGGCTTAATGACATTGCCCAAAGTTTTCGACATCTTCTCGCCCTCAACGGTAAAGAAATCATGAATAATAATCTCATCCGGCAATCTCAAACCGGCGGCCAAGAGCATCGCCGGCCAATAAATCGTATGAAATTTAAAAATATCCTTACCGATAAAGTGAACGATCGCGCCAGCCTCTTGCCAGTATTTTTCAAAATTACCACTCCCCTCTTCTTGGCCAAAACCCAAACCGCTGAGATAGTTAATCAAGGCGTCAAACCAAACATAAACAACTTGGTCGGGATCGTCTGGAACTTTAATGCCCCAGCCCTGACTTCTTTTGGCGGAACGGGAAACGCTTAAGTCTTTAATCTGATCCGACTTTATCATTTTCAAAACTTCCTTTTTTCTTTTAGCCGGTCTGATTTTGATTTTGTCTTGTTTAATTATGTCTTCAATTTGGTTTAAATATTTTGTCAGCCGAAAAAAATAATTTTCCTCCTTCAACTCTTCTAAACGTTTATGATGGATTGGACAAAATCGATCCGGCCTTTCTTCTAAAGTAAAATAATCTTCGCAACTAACGCAATACCAACCCTGGTAATATCCCGGGTAGATATCTTTTTGGACCATTTGCCAAAATTTTTCCACGCCGGCTTGATGCTGAGGCGACGATGTCCGAATAAAACCGTCGTAGCTGAGATTAAATTCTTTTTTTAATTTAAAAAACTGGTTTGAAGTTTCTTGGACAAACTCGACAACCGACCAGCCTTTTGATTGAGCCGAACGATAAATCTTTAAACCATTTTCATCAACGCCGGAAAGAAAAAAAACATCGTTGCCCCGTTCTCTTTGAAATCTAACGAAGACATCGGCCAAAATCGCCTCCCAGAGATAACCGATATGAGGCTGATCGTTGACGTACGGAATTGAAGTTGAAACAAAGTATCTCATTTTTTAGTGCTCCCAACCGGAGTCGAACCGGTGTTACCGGGCTGAGAACCCGATGTCCTGGGCCACTAGACGATGGGAGCAAACAATTAAAATTGGGTTTCCCGATTCAAATTTTAACCGTAAAATATTTTTTTATTTTTAATTCTTGAATTTTAATCGCCGCTAAAAACTTCGCTGGCTTAGATTAGAAACATTAATAAAAACTTAATTTAACTTAATCGGATAATTCCGAATCCTTAAACCAAAGTTTGATTTCTTTAAGCGCGTCTTCTTTTGTTTCGGCCGCGTGAATTAAATTTAAAACCGGCCGTTTTTGGAGATTGGCCATAATGGCTGAATCAAAAGAAAAATCGCCTCGAATTGTCCCCGCTTCGGCCTTGATTGGGATTGTCGCTCCGGTTATTTTGCGAATTTTTTCGACCGCGAATGGACCCTCTAAACAAATCTTAACGATCGGTCCGGAAGCCATAAATTTAATCAGCCAAGTTCGAATCAGACGGCCCAGCTCAATTTTTGTTTTAACGCCATAGTCGCGTTTGAGATCAACTTCGATGCCCGAGGCGGCGGCGCTTTCCAAAGTTTTCGTCGCCAATCGTTCTACCCAATTTTGATCCTTGGGATAGTGCTGATCGAAAATCTTTTCGCTCGCCTGAACCAGGCCTAAACCGACAATTTTATAATCAAGATCTTCGAATCTTTGGATAATTCGGCCAACCAGTTTCCGGCTGACACCCTCGGGTTTAATTAAAACCAACGTTCTTTCTCGAAGATATTTTTTTTCCTCTCGATTGAAATTATTTGCCTTTGCCATTTTAATTTATTTTAACCGAAAAAAGCCCTGGAAACAACTTGATTAACCGCCGATCGGACCAATAAGGCAAAGATAAAAATTATGTTATAATAAATTTATAAAAACAAAATTAAAGACGAAGTAATCGAGTTTAAAAACGATAAAATTTTAGAACGGATTTAAAAGAGAAAAATGGCAGAACCATCTAAGCACCCTTCCCGGTCAAGATCTCGTCGGCGCAAGGCTCATTTGGTTTTAAAAAAGAAAAACTTGGTCAAGTGTCCTAATTGCCAAGCTCTAATTCTAACCCACCGCGTTTGTCCCGATTGCGGATTTAAAAAAGGCAAACCGATCATAATCAAAAAGGATAAAAATAAAAAACCAAAAAAATAGCAAAATAGAAAGACTCTAACGGAAATCAAAAAACTAAATTTCTAATGGCAACAAGATACCTCTGCCGCATTATTGCTCTCCAAACTCTTTACGAATGGAGCTTTTGGCAAAATCAGCCGGAGAAGTGGATTGAAATCACGAAACGCAACCTGGACGAGTTCGGTCAAGATATTGACGAACCTCAATTCGCTCAAAAACTCGTTCAAGGCATCGTTGAAAATATTGAATTTATCGACGATAAGATCAAACAACACACGCGTTCGATCGCAATCGAAAATATGTCTCTGCTCGAAAAAAATATTCTTCGTTTGGCCGTTTACGAACTTTTCTTCCAAAATCCGAAGGAAGTTCCGCCCAAAGTCGCCATCAACGAAGCGATTGAGTTGGCAAAAAATTTTTCGACCGATGGCGCGGCCAAATTTATCAATGGCGTTCTTGGTTCAGTTTACGAAGAAGTTCTAAAAAACACCCGGAACCAACAAAAGTAAAATGATTAAGTTTGAAAAATTAGAAGAAAAATTTCAAATTAAAATAAAAAACAAAAATCTTTGGCTCGAAGCCTTAACTCATAAATCTTGGTTATTTTTTCATCCGGATAAAAACCTCCGGCACAACGAAAGATTAGAATTTTTTGGCGACGCAGTCATCGAACTGGTTATTTCTTGGTACCTTTGGCAACACTATCAAGACAAAGAAGAAGGCGATTTAACCTTAATTCGATCCGAACTCGTCAGCCGCGATCATCTTAGCGCTATCGCCGAAAATCTTGGTTTGGCTAATTTTGTCTTGGTCGGCAAAAATGTCAAAGATAAGGGTTTAAAAACCGTTCTCGGCAACAGTCTTGAAGCGATCGCCGGCGTGTTTTTCATCGACCAAGGTCTGGAAAAAGCCAAAGAATTTATCGAGACGAACTTTTTAATCGACTTAAGCAAAATCATCGAGACCGGACTTTATAAAGATCCAAAAAGCACGCTTCAGGAAATTTTTCAAGAAAAATTTGAAGATAAACCAATTTACCAAATTATTGAAGAATCCGGTCCGGCTCACCAAAAAAAATTCAAAGCCGGCGTTTTTTACAAAAATCAACTCTTAAGTAAAGCCGAAGGCGAAAGCAAACAAGAAGCGGAAGAAAAAGCCGCGCTTAAAATTTTAACCGAGCAAACTTGGAAAAAAATAATCAAATGAAAAGTCTCGCCCGAAAAGCGAGACTTTTCATGATCAAACCGGTTTAATTGGCTAATAGTCCTCATCCGCCATACCCATATCGCCCATGCCGTCCATACCGGGAACGGGACCGAGCGGCTTTTTCTTCTCGGGCAAATCACTGACAACCGCCTGAGTAATCAAAAGCAAACTGACGACTGAAGCGGAATTTTGGAGAACGCTTCGAGTCACCTTAGTCGGATCGATAATGCCCGCCTTAATCAAATCTTCGAACTGATTCGTCGCGGCGTTGAAGCCAAAATTATCTTTGCCTTCTTTAACCTTTTCGACCACGACAGATGGGTCGGCGCCGGCGTTATAAGCGATTTGTCGAATTGGCGCCTCAACCGCCCGGCGGACAATTGTCGCGCCGATATATTGAGGGATATCTTCCTTCGACAACTTTTCAATCAACTCTTCCAATTTTGGAATTGAACGCAAAAGGGTGACGCCGCCGCCGGGCACGATTCCCTCTTCGACCGCCGCTCGGGTGGCCGCGACCGCGTCTTCAATCCGATGTTGAAGTTCTTTTTGTTGGACCTCGGTCGGCGCTCCGACTTTGATCACGGCGACGCCGCCGCTCAACTTGGCCAAACGTTCTTGAAGCTTTTCTTTATCGTAGTCGGAAGTTGTTTTTTCAATTTGAGCTCGAACCTGAGCGATTCTTTTTTCAATTTGAACTTTTTCGCCTTTGCCGCCAACGATCGTCGTCGTATCTTTAGTCAGAATAACTCGATTGGCGCCGCCAAGTTGATGAAGATCGGTTGTCTCAAGTTTAAGACCAACTTCTTCGGAAATAACTTGACCGCCGGTCAAAACCGCGATGTCGGCCAAAGTCTCTTTGCGCCGATCGCCAAAACCTGGCGCTTTGACCGCGACCGAAATCAAACTGCCTTTGATTTTATTAACAACCAGAGTGGCCAAAGCCTCGCCATCAACATCCTCAGCGATAATCAGAATTGGTTTGCGACCGCCTTGAACGATTTTTTCCAAAAGCGGAACTAAATCATGAATCGAAGAAATTTTTTTGTCCGTGATTAAAATAACCGGATCATCAAGAATCGCCTCCATTTTTTCGGGATTGGTAACCATATAAGGCGAAATATAACCTCGATCAAATTGCATCCCTTCAACGACCTCATAAGCGACGCCGGCGGTTTGAGATTCTTCGACCGTAACGACGCCATCCTTGCCAACTTTTTCAATAACATCGGCGATCAAATTGCCGACTTCGCTGTCGCGGGCGGAAATCGTGGCGATATGAGCAATGTCATCGCGGCCAGAAACTGGTTTGGAAATTTTTTTTACTTCGGTCAAGACCAAATCAACCGCTTTTTCTAAGCCTTTTTGCATGCCAATCGGATCAACGCCAGCCGCAACATTTTTCAAACCCTCGTTGATTAAAGCCTGACCCAAAAGAACAGCGGTCGTCGTGCCGTCGCCGGCGACATCATTTGTTTTTGAAGCGACTTCTTTAAAAAGTTCGGCGCCCATTGCTTCAACCTTATCCTCCAAATCAATTTCTTTGGCGATTGAAACACCGTCGCGCGTAATCGTTGGCGCGCCGTAACCCTTATCCAAGACGACCGCCCGACCTTTCGGTCCCAAAGTGACCTTAACCGCGTTTGCCAATTTATTGATACCGCGAACCAACCGCTGTCTCGCTCGTTCATCAAAAAGAATTTGTTTTGCCATTTTTAAATTATTTAATCATCTAACCGACCATTCGCGATTAAATTAATTAATCTTCGATAACCGCTAAAACATCGTCTTCGCGGATAAAATAAAATTCTTTATCATCGACTTTGACTTCGTCGGGAGCGTATTTTTTAAAAATAACTTTTTGGCCAATTTGAATTTTTAACTCGACCCGCTTGCCTTGATCATTAAGCTTGCCCGGACCAACGGCAATAATCTTGCCGCGAGTCGCTCTTTCTTCTTTGGCCGTTTCCGGAATATAAATACCGCCCTTGGTTATTTCTTCTTCTAAATCCGGCTCGACCAAGAGATAGTCATTCATCGGTTTTAACTTCATTCTAAATTTCAACCAAGGCGAACACTCCGCCGCCCGGGTTTTAATATAATTAGCACCCTTAATCCTAAGGTGCTAATTATATCACAGCTAAAAATTAAAGTCAAGAAAAATTTTATTCTTGTTCCGGAGTAAATTTTATTTATTTTTTACCGCTTTTTTTAGAAACTGCGGCGGCGGCAAGATATTAAGAATGTCGTCTTTCCCCGCCCAACCGCGACGAGCTTGAGCGACGCCCAAATTCAAATATTGGTAGTCGAAAATTGAGTGGGCGTCGGAATCAATTATCATCTTGACTTCGGCTTTAACCGCCCGTCTGATCATTTCGTCGTTTAAATCTAAACGACCCGGCTGAGCGTTAATTTCTAAAATTGTTTTTGTTTTTTTTGCTTCGGTTAAAACTTTTTCAAAATCAAAATTGATCGGCGGCCGCTTGTTGATGATTCGACCGGTCAGATGAAAAATACAATCAAGATTAGGATCGGTCATGGCCCGAATAATTCTCTTAGTCTGATCTTCCTTGCTTAAATTAAAATAAGAATGGATGGCCGCGCCAACAAAATCAAGTTTCGCCAAAACTTCCGCTTTAATGTCAAACTGACCGTCTTTTAAAATATTAACCTCGGCGCCCTTTAGAATTTTGAACTTGGCGCCGAGCCGACGATTAAGTTTGTCAATATAAGCCATCTGCTTTAGTAATTTTTTTTCGTCCGCTCCGCCCGTCATCGCCAACGATTGAGTATGATCAGTAATAGCGATATAGCTAAGACCATTCTTAATCGCCGCCTCGACCATCGCTTCGATCGAATTCCGGCCATCGGTCCAATCAGTTTGAACTTGTAAATCGCCTTTGATCGAATTAAATTCAACCAAATCGGGCAGACGATTTTTCTGGGCCAGCTCAATCTCGCCTTGATCTTCTCTCAACTCCGGCGGGATAAACTTTAAACCCAACTTTCGGTAAATTTCAGCCTCGGTTCGGCCAGCGATAATTTTTTTCGCCCGGAAAAGACCATACTCGTTTAATTTCAAACCCTTTTTAATCGCGATTTTTCGCAACTTAATATTGTGAGCTTTTGAACCAGTGAAGTAAAGCAAGGCCGCGCCAAAACTTTCGCGTTTAAACGACCTTAAATCAACGTCGACACTAGTCTTTAACCTGACCATTGTCTTAGCCGGCCCCTGAGCGTAAATATGGCCGACCTGGGGAAATTTAACCAGATCGGTTTCGGCTTGATCGGGATTTTTTGAAACCACCAAAATATCCAAATCGCCAATCGTCTCTTGGCGGCGACGATATGAACCGACGATCTCGACCGCCTTGATTTCTTTTTTGCTTTTTAAATATTGGATCAACTCATTCGCGACTGGTTGGATTTGGTCGAGATTGAGTCGACCGATTTGTTTTTGATAAAAATTTAAAGCCTCGGCGATATTTTCTTCGCTCTTTAAACCAAAGCCTTCAAGATTTCTCAATTCGCCTTTTTTGATCAATCGAGCCAGATCAGCGACAGTTCGAACGCCGAGTTTTTTGTAAAATTTAAAAATTGTCTTCGGACCCAAACCTTCAATCTGACTTAACTGATCAACCTCAACCGGTATTTCTTTTTTTAATTTCTCCAACTCTCTGATTTTGCCCGTCCTCAGAAATTCGATTATCTTATTAGCAATTGATTGACCAATACCTGGCAATGTTTCCAAACCAACCAAACCTTTTTCTTTAACAAAATCTTCGATATCACCGCTTAATATTTCAATCGAATCAGCCGCCCGGATATAAGCCTGCTGGTTCAAAAGCTCACCTTTCATTTCCAAATACAAAGCAATCATTCGAAACAACCGAGCCACTTCCCTATTTTTCATTCTTAATAAATTTTAAAACAAATTAAAAGATCATCGCGCTAAGCAAATTTTTTGTTTTTAAAAAACCGCTTTGGCGATGATCTTTTGAGAATCATACCATATAAAAATATATGGTATGGCCTAAAATATATGTAAAGCTGGATAAACACCAGCATTTTTATTTTAACCTATTATTTTAAGAAAAATAGCATCATCACTAAAAGTTAAATAAATTGAAAATTAACCTATTTAAAACAGTTTTTACTCACTCGTTCCGTGGCACTTTAAAGCTTTAGATGGTAGTTTTTCGTATTTTTGCTAATATTTTGAGTGGTTAATTCCCATGACACTTTTTGTATTTCTTGCCGCTGCCGCAGGGACAAGGGTCGTTTCGTCCAATCTTAGACGCCTCAACTTTTATTTCGCTTTGAAAAAATGACTGGATCAAATTGATTCGCAAGAGCCGATGGAAATTGTCAAAGCTAACTAATGCCTCTTTTTTAAACTCAACTAAAGGATCGCGTTGGCCGTAGCCACGCCAACCCACGCTTTCTTTTAGATCGGAAATATAGCTTAAATGTTCGGACCAAAGATAATCGTAGACGCGCAGAATTAAAAGTTTCAAATAAGCCGGCCACTGATCCTTAAGCGCCGATTTGAGCTGTTCCAATTTTTCTTGAAAAACTTTCTTCTCTTGATCATGATCAGACCCCGGGTTTCGATCCGCTTCGACCGAACTGATTTGATCAACCAATTCAGACTCGTTTTGATCGTTTTGAACCGGTTTAATTTTCAAAGAGAAGTTGATTAAATCTTGATCTTCGCCAAGAAAATTAGCGAAAGCTTCTTTAATGAAATCATCAAAATTAATTTTTTCGAATAAAATTTCCTGTCGGTCTTGATAAATTTTTTCCCGCTGGGCGTTAACGACATTGTCGTAATCAAGAAGATGCTTTCTCAAATCAAAGTTCAAACCCTCGACCTTGGCTTGAGCTTCTTCGATCACTTTTGAAATCAAAGAATTGTTAATCGGTTCGTCCTTGGGAAAGTTGAATCGTTCGACCAGATGTTTGATTCTTTCGCCGCCGAAAATTTTAATCACTTCATCGTCAAGAGAGATAAAAAACTGCGTCTCGCCCGGATCGCCCTGTCGGCCGGTTCGGCCACGCAACTGGTTATCAATCCTTCTCGACTCGTGCCGGTCCGTGCCTAAAACAAATAATCCGCCCGCCGTTCGAATCTTTTCCGCCTCGGCCGGATCGGAAGGATTGCCACCAAGAATAATGTCAACGCCCCGGCCAGCCATATTGGTCGCGACTGTGACAACGCCAAACCGGCCGGCTTGAGCGATAACCTGACCTTCTTCTTCATTGTTTTTAGCGTTTAAGACCGAGTGGTTGACACCGGCTTTTTTTAATTCTCGCGAGAGAAATTCGTTTCTTTGAATCGAGGTCGTACCGATTAAAACCGGCCGGCCTTGATTTTGAAGTTGACGAACTTTTTCCACAACCGCTTGCCACTTAACTTCTTCGGAAAGATAAATATTATCAATCCGATCGATTCGCTGATTTGGTTTATTTGTGGGAATTGCCGTTGTTTCAAGCTGATAAACTTTGTAAAATTCTTCGGCCGAGGTCAAGGCTGTCCCCGTCATCCCGGCCAATTTTTTATACTTGCGAAAAAGATTTTGAATCGTTATCTCGGCGACTGTTTTTGACTCAGGCTGAATTGGCGTCCCCTCTTTCGCCTCAACCGCCTGATGGAGACTGCCGGACCAGCGTCGGCCAAACATCAACCGGCCGGTAAACTCGTCCACGATCACGACTTGATTATCTTTAATAATGTAATCCTTGTCACGTTTGAAAAGATAATTCGCCCGCAAAGCTTCTTCAAGATGATGAATTGATTTTAAGTCTTCGATCTGATAAGGGTTATAACCAATTTCTTTTTCAACTAAATTCTGTCCGGCTTCGGTTAAATAAACCGCCCGGCGTTTTTGATCAATCGTAAAATCTTCGTCTTCGATCATTTTTTTGGCCAAGCGATCGTAAAAATAATAAACCGGCGTTTGACTTTCTTCGTAACCGGAAATAATCAGCGGCGTTCTCGACTCATCAATCAAAATACTGTCAACCTCGTCGATAATGGCGTAATCAAATCCGCTCGTCCGATCAAAAGTTTGAACAACTTGGTCCAAACTCAAAGCCAAATGATCCCGAAGATAGTCAAAACCAATTTCGTAATTAGTCGCGTAAATAATATCGGCCCGATAAGCTTCGAAACGATTGACGGGTCGGAGAAAATCGTAGAAAACCTTGAATGAACCAAACTGATCAACTTCTTTTTCTTCCTTTTTGGGCGCGTAATTAGGATCGTAAATAAAACTGCTCTCATGGGCCAAACAGGCCACTTTTAGGCCAAAAAAATTATAAATTTGTCCCATCCAAACGGCGTCACGCTTAGCCAGGTAATCATTAACTGTGACGATATGAACTTTTCCGGCGATCGCATTCAAAACCGCCGGCAGGGTCGCGACCAAAGTTTTACCTTCACCCGTGACCATTTCCACAACCATACCCGAATGTAAACCAATACCGCCGATAAGCTGAACGTCGAAGTGACGCTGGCCTAACGTCCGGCGCGAAGCTTCTCTGACTAAAGCGAAAACATCAACTAAAATTTCGTTTAAGTCTTGGTTCTGTTCGTATTGTTTTTTTAAATCGGAAAACTTTAATCGCAAAAGATCGTCGTTTAATTTTTCCAACTCTTCTTCTCGATCGTTAATCTGCTCAACCAAGACGCGCCGTTCTGTTAATTTATCTTTTTTGAAAAAACTTTTGCCAAAATTAACCATTTATGATTTTTCTAAATTATTAATAACGCCCAAGGCCATCATGATCGCGATCTGACTCGAAGCGCCGTCGCTAAAAAAAGGCAGGGGGACGCCGGTCGCGGCTAAGAGACCGGAGTTCGAAGCGATATGGATAAAAATTTGAATCGAAAGCCAGGCGCCGATACCAAAAGCAAAAAATTTTTTTTCATCGGAAGTGACGTTTAAACCCCGATAAAAAATCCGACCGATTAAGTACAAGAACGCTCCGATCATTAAGATTGAACCAACGAATCCAAATTCTTCGGCGTAAACGGCAAAAATTGAATCGGTCAACATTAATGGAATCCCGATTAACTTAATTTGAGAACCGGCCAAACCTTTGCCAAATAAACCGCCCGAACCAATCGCCAATTCGGTCTGACGCTGTTGAAAATTGATGGCCGAGCTGGTTGAATTATGGCTAAAAAATTTCGCTTTTAACCGAGCTAAACGATAACCCCAAAATGAAATTCCAACAACGACAAAAATCAAAATTAAAACAAAAAAAGGCATAAGGTCGCGCCAAGAAGGCCGAAGAGAAATGATGCCGGCGATAACGCCCGCCCAAAGAATCAAAAGGTTGCTCAAGGCAGGTTGAAGAAAAACGATTAAAGAAATGACGGCCAAGATCGCAACGGCAACCCAAACTCGTTCAGAACGTTTTTTTAATTGTCGGCCGAGCGAAATATAAAAAAAAGAAAAAAACAAGATCAAAAAAAATTTTAAGAATTCCGATGGCTGAAGATTAAAAACACCCAAATGAAACCAACGCGCGCTCGCTTGACCAGGCAAGTGGAAAATCGACAAAAACGACAACAACATCATTATTATAATCAAAGCTAAAAAATAATTAGAGTTTTTTTTTAACCAACGCCAACTCACAAACGAAAACAAGAAAAAAATCAATAATCCGGTTAAAACATTTTTCAGCAAAAAATCGTAAAAATAATGATGGGGATTATTGTAAATCTGAATTGACGGAATGATCGAAGCGTCATAAAAAAAAAGTGAACCGGCCAAAGTCAAGATTAAGATAATCGTGATCAGACCTCGATCCCAGTTTTTTATCGTTTGCTCCATTGCGGCGCTCGTCTTGCTTTTTTTAGACCATATTTTTTTCTTTCCACCCGCCTTGGATCTCGTCTTAAAAATAAAGCTTTTTTCAATCTGACACGCCAGTCGCCATTAAGTTTGACCAAGGCCCGGGCCAAACCAAGTTTAATCGCGTCCGCCTGGCCGCGTAAACCGCCGCCATTAGTTTTGACCGTCACCCTATAACCTTGGATAATTCTAAGTTTTCGCAAAGGCGCGTCAACACTTTTCTGCAAATCCAAACTCGGAAAATAATCAGTATACTTTCGGTCGTTAACATAAATATTCATAACCTCTTTAACCGAATTATCCCAAAGACGAACTCGAGCGATTGATTCTTTCCTTCGGCCAATACCTTCAACATATTTGTTTTTGCCGATTTCAACCACTTCAACTTCTTCAAATTTTTCTTTCGCCTCGTCGTTTTCATCGGCCGGCTCAATTTTGGCCGAAATAGTCCGATCCTTCACTTCAACTTCTTCCTTAGCTTCTTTTTGGTTAACTTCAATTTCCGGTTCAGTTTTAATTTCAACCGGATCGATTTTTTCTTCTTTAAATTCGGCTTCAACTTTTTTCCCCTCAACCTTAACCGCCTCTTCTGATTGATTTTGATTATCAAGTTCGCTCATTTCAAAATAAGACTTTGATTTTAACAAAATTATTCTTTGACCAATTTAATTCTTTTGAGCCGCCGCTGACGCAAACGATTTTTTGGCAGCATCCCGCCGACGGCCCTTTGAATCACTTTCAATGGCTGCACTCGCCAAACATTTTTAAGCCGATACTCTTTCAAGTGGCCGAGATAACCGGTATGGTGATAAAAAAATTTTTGGTCAAGCTTCCGACCGGTAAAAACAATTTGGTCGTAATTTTTTAAATTGACCTCGACAGGAAAATCAATCGCCGGGTCGTAATCGCGGCGATGCTTGCCTTGTAAATATCTCGCTACCTCGGTTGCTAACCGGCCCAGGACTTTATTTTTCGCGTCAATTAAAATTTCTTCTTTTGTCTGAACCATCTTAAAAATTCGCGAGATTCTCAACCTCTCGCAAACTAAATTAGATTATAACAAAAAATCAAAAAAATCTAAGTTTAATTTAGACCAAAACCAAATAAAAATTATTGCTATTTTAGCAAAACTTTCGCGAAAAAGAAAAAAATAAGATTCGATCGCCGCCGGCGGCAAAATTATCCACCCAAAAACTTATTGAATAACCATAAATTACTACCAAGTTATCAATAGCTGAATCGCCTAAAACAATTATGGTATAATTTCTATACTAAAATATATAAATTTAAAGCAAAAAATCAATTATGCCGACAAAAATTCTTGAAGTTAAAAATTTATCTGTGACGATCCAATCGGAAAAAATTCTCGAAAATATCAGTTTTGACATTAACCAAGGCGAAATTGTTTCAATCATCGGTCCGAATGGCGCGGGTAAAACCACCCTGCTCAAAGCAATCTTGGGTATCATTCCTTATCAAGGCGAAATCAACTGGTTAAAAAAACAAAAAGTAAGCTACATTCCCCAAAAACTTGAGACCAACACCGGCTTTCCTATCAGCATCAAGGAAGTTTTAGACTATTACGCCAAAGCGCCTGACCGCGAAGAAGTTCTCGACTGGCTTGATCTGAGCGAAAGCGAAAATAAGTCGATTAGAGAACTTTCAGGCGGGCAGTTCCAAAGATTTTTGATCGCCTTCGCCCTTCTTCAACATCCCGATCTCCTTTTATTCGACGAGCCAACAAGCGGTCTTGATATTTTCGGTGCCGAATCGATTTACATAAAATTAAAAAATCTTTCCCGCGATTTCGGCCGGACCCTAATTTTGGTTTCTCACGACCTTTCCGTTATTTTGAAAATTTCCGACCGGGTTATCTGTCTTAATCAAACTATTTGTTGCGTTGGCCCAACCAACGAACTTTCCGATGAAACAATTAAAAAACTTTATCACCAAGAAGTCAATCTTTATGGCCATCAAATTCATTGAAACTTGCGTTAATGTTTTTTTATAATTTTCTTTTAGCCGGCTTGGCCGGAATTTTTATCTCCGCCCTAGGCGTCTTTGTTGTTCAACGCCGCCAAGCTTTAATTGGCGATTCTTACTCTCACATCGCCCTGCCCGGCATCGCCATCGCTCTCCTTCTTCATTTTGATCCGTTGATTGGCGCGCTGATTTTTTTAAGCCTAAGTGCTTTTTTAATAAATCTGATCCAATTTAAAACAAAAATCTACACTGAAACAATTGTTGGTTTGTTTTTCGCCCTCTCGCTCGCCTCGGGCATTCTTCTTATCCCGGGTCAAGACCTTGAATCAATTTTAATCGGCAATATCTCCGCCGTCAGTTTTTTTGACTTAGGTCTCGGCCTTGTTCTTGTCGCCTTAATTATATTTTTACTGACGCGTTATTTTAAAGATTTAGTCTTCACGACCTTCTCTGAGACACTTGCCCAAGCCGAAGGCATCAATTTAGTTAAAACGAATTTAATCTTCCTGATCTTAATCAGTTTAAGCGTGACTTTGGGCGTCAAGGTCGCGGGCACGCTCTTGGTCGCTTCGCTTTTGATTATCCCGGCCGCGACCGCCCAACTCATCAGTCAAAGCCTCAAAGCGCTTCTAACCAACTCGATCGTATGCGGATTAAGCACGACCATCCTCGGTCTAACTCTCGCCTTCATCTTCAAAGTTCCACCCGGACCGGTCATTGTTGTTTTCGAAGCGATCGCCTTTCTTATCGCCTTTGGCTTAAAACGGAATCGAATCTAAAAACTCAAGTCCGATCAATTGTATACCGCCATAATCGGCTTAATTTATCACTGTCTGACGCATTAATCTTTAAACAAACCTATAATAATATTAGCGGAAATTTTAATCATCGATACAAAAATTCCGATTGACAAGATTAACCCAAAAAAATCTTAACTTGACAAATAGGATATGGGGGTATACACTATAAGAAAAGTCGAAAAAAATATTATTAATAAAATTAAAATCATATTAGGTCAAAAGTTAAAAAATCGCGCCATTCATCGGACAAAAATTATTTGCGGCCAGTTCAGTTAGACGGCTTAGCCAAAGCGATTGAAAAAGAAGTCTACTGTCCAACACTGCTAGAACAATCACTCTCAATTCAAAGATCGCTCAAAAATCCTACCCGTTTTCTCTTGGAAAATCACCTTCGAACCCACGTTCAAAGCCAAATGCGAAACCGCCGCGAAAACGAAAAAGCGATCAAAAAATTAATTAGAATTTACACCTTGTCGAATAAATAAAAAACGATGAATAAGTATTTAAATTACAACTTTCTCATTCGCGCCGGTCTCGGTCTCATCTTTATTGCCAACGCCCTAACCGCGTTTTTTGCTCCGGCCGATTTTATTGAGATCATAAAAAGTTCTTTTGTCGCGAATATCCTGCCGTTTAATCCGGCGATTTTCGCGCATATTATTATTGGTTTAAACGATTCCATTGTCGGCTTGCTTCTTATCGTCGGTATCGCTACCCGTCGCGTTGCCGTCTGGGCGACCATCTGGCTAATCGGCGTTATGATTGTAATTGGAAATCCGTTAGAAATAATGGAACATTCAGGTCTTCTCCTATTGTCGGCGACTTTAGTATTAGGCGATCAGTACCTAAACAAAAATGATGGATCAGAATCAACCAAATACTGAAGAAACTTTATATACATGCCCGACCGACGGAATGGCGAACCACCCTTCGGCACCCTCGGGGAGTGCGGGTAAGTTCTTGGCGAACTCGATGGCCTAGCTCGGATCGAGACCGAAGATCTTGACGATTGTCCTGATCTGATTCGCGATCGACTTCGGTCCCTTGTACTCCTTCAGGTACGTGTATCTGGAACGAACTTCTTCGTTGGCGTACTGGTCGGGCGTGGTCAGCCCGGCGATGAGCTTCGCGATCCCGTCCTGCAACCCATCACCGTGCTCGTTGAGCCGCTGTGCGCGTGTCTCGTCGAGCTTGGACTTATTGCAGACGGCCTCAAAGAGACCGACTGCGTGGAGACATTTTGGGTCTCGGCTGGTGATCAATATCTGTGACATCGTCATCCTCCTTTTGATTCTGAATTTACCAGAGTCGCTCCGGCGAACGGCTTTCCTCTGTATGAGGTAGCGCAATAGGCACAAAAAAGCTATTACGCCCGATGCGCTACCTCATAATAGTCTGTTTTTTAGGGGATTAATTTCAATGTCTAAATATAGTAAATTTTTACCACTATGTCAAGTATTTAGGAACTGTTTTTTAAGGTATAATACACTCGAAAACGAGCTTTTGAATCATTGGGGCGTTGGGTTCGAGTCCCAGTGCTCCGAAAAAACAACATTTGACACCAACGGAAAAATCATCTACTATTTAAATAGTAACCAAAAAGGAGAATGAGATGGAAGCTATGGACACGGACGACAACGATGCTCGGGTCTCGAAACAGATCATCGAACAGATTAACCAGAGTTGGAAGGATTCTTTTATTACAGAAAAAGAATATTCCTCGCCGGGCAAGACGAACCCTACGCCCCAATGGAAACTCATGGAAATAAGAATAACAATCAGGTTAAATAGTGTTCTTGACCGGATGAGAACCCAGATGGAAAAAATCAATTCGATTGAGAAACGAATCGAAAACTTGGAAGAGAAAGTATGGATAAGTATACTTCTCTCCGTCTCAGGGATATTACTTTTACTCTGGGTCTGTTACATCAGCCCCAAATAAAAGAGCTAACTTCATTTTGGAATAAGAGTTAGCTCTTTTTTAAATCTTTGTTTTTATTATTAACAGATGGTTTCTCCACTTTATTTAAAGACGGGATTGCGGTGATAAAACAACGGCCAAGTGAGATAATTTTGCAAAAAGCGGTGTTTTTTGAACGAAGTTCGGACATTTTTTGACGAAAATCCGGACTGCGAACTCTGACGCTCCGCCCCCTCGGCTTCTCCTGTCTGGCGGAAGGGGTGGGATTCGAACCCACGAGGCGGGTATGAGCCGCCAAGGGTTAGCAACCCTCTGCCTTAGGCCTCTTGGCTACCCTTCCTTTTAAAAATAACAATCAATAATAATTTTATCACATAAATTCTTGACTAATTAAAATTATTTTTTGGTCAGACTACGACGCAAAAATAAATTTGATCAAAACTAATTTGAAAAAAAATTATTTGGATGGACAAAGACGATTTATTTATTCGCGACCCTTAACGAATCGCCGCCTTAAAACTGTTGACTAAGTCTTTGATGATGATTTGAAGCAAGCGGTTGACTTCTTCGTCTTTTAAACTTCGCTCTTTTGAACGAAAAATTAAGCGCAGAGTGATCGCTTTTTCGTCGTCCTTAATTCCTCGACCCTGGTAAACATCAACCAGCTCGACATCTTCCAAAAGATCGCCGCCAAGATCTTGAATTGATTTTTCAATAAAATCCAAAGAGATCGTCTCACTGGTAACGAACGAAATATCTCGGTTAATCGCCGGGAATTGCGACAACGGCTCAAACTCGTTTTCGTCTTTCAACTCCAAACTCAACCGCTCAAGATCAATTTCAACCGCGACCGCTCGTTTGTTTAAATCATAAAAGCCCTCAATTTTTTTCGAAAGCAATCCGATCAAACCGATCGTTTCCTTTTTTGAATTTTCAATCAAGGCGCCGGCTTCAAAAAGATTAAAATGCTGATCACGCCAATTAACTCCGGTCAGACCAAGCCTTTCAAAAAGATAACCGATAAAACCTTTCGCCTTAAGCAAACTATCTTGAACCGAATTAAGACAAATTAAGGCGCCAAAATGACTTCGTTCTTTATAGCCTTTCGCTAACTTCAAGCCGCAATCACCAATTTCGAAAAATCTTGAAAACCCAACCAGGCACTGATTGGCTTTGGCGGCCCTGATCAAACCGGGCAAAAGCGACGGCCGATAAATTTCATAAGCGTTGCTAATGGGATTAAGAATTTTGACCGGCGCCGCCTCGAGATTATGATCCAACTTATTAATCAGTTCCTCGAACAATTCAAATTCTTTTTCCTGGTTAAAGCTATAATTAACCGTTTCGTCAAAGCCGGCGCTGATCGCCTCTTGTTTGATCGCATTGATTAAATTTAATCGCTCTTCCGGCTGGCTAAATTCTTGGTCACGTGGCAATTTCGATTTGATTCTTTCCAAACCGAAAAGCCGAATAACTTCCTCAATCAAATCTTCTTCGATATTTAAATCAAGCCGTTCAGCCGGAACTTTTAAATACAAGAACTTATCGGTTTTTTTAATCAAAATCAGACCGGCTTTTTTCAAAATTTCTTCAACGACTTTTTTTTCAATTCGGCCGCCGAAAACTTGATTTAATTTTTCAAAATTCAAAAAAACTTTTTTCGCCTCGATCCGGCCAAATTCAATTCGGCCCCTTAAGACTTCTCCGCCAATTTCCGCTTTGATTAAACTAGCGATTCGTTCCAGAGCTTTAAA
>JAMCWY010000004.1 GCA_023480925.1 Patescibacteria group bacterium | reverse complement strand
CAATTTCGTTCGCCTTGGTGTTGAGATCGGTCAAATTGCCTTGAAGGTCGGTTTTAAGAATTTGCTCCGATTGAGTTTCAAGATAGCTGTATGTCTGGGGCGAGTATTTCTTTAGGGTTGACTCGAACTGATCGAGTTGATTTTGATTTGTTGCTTGGGCCTGGAGAAAGCTGATGGTTTTCTTTTTCGGCGCGGCGACGATGATATTGATTAAGAGAAAAAGGAAAAAACTAAGGCCAAGGCTGATTAAAAAATTTTTACTTTTGATAATTTTTAAAACTTTTTGTTTCATCTAATTAAAACAATTTAACCTTTTTGTCTGAGCCAGCAGAGGGATTCGAACCCACGATCTCCTCTTTACGAAAGAGTTGCTCTACCGGCTGAGCTATGCTGGCTTTTTAGTTGCGGATTGATTAATTAAATTATTATAAAACAAAATCGTGGAATTTCGCAACCAAGAATGCGAAAGATGGTTTACTCGCGGGAATTAGTTTAGATTAAAACAGTATTTGATTTAATTAAAAATTGTCCAAGGCTGTCAAAATTAATAATTGGTTTGGTTCGGGAAGATAATAACTTTTTCGTCGGGTTGAGCCAGGCCGAATTTTTTTTTCAGCTCCTTCTGGACGTTTTCCGGATTTTTTAAATAATCAAGCCAATTTTTTAAATTCTGGTTTTCTTGGATGAGTCTTTGAAACGAGGCGGAATAATTTCGGTAGTCGGTTTGGAGCGGCTGGCTGTTTGATTTCGCCCGGATAATTAAAACAGCCAAAATAATACTAATTAAAATTTCAGCGCCAATAATGAATTTTAATCCTGTTCGCCTAAACATTTTGATAATGTTTAATTTTGGCCGAATGCTTTGATTGATTAATCGTGATGGCGATCAGGTCAAGTTGTGATTTTTCCTCGATCTTGTTTTTGTTGAGATAAAAAGAAATTAATTTTTCCAATTTAAATTTTTTCTTCGAGTTAAAGTGATCTTCGGCCCGAAAGGTTTCGCCCGGTTTAAACGTAATCGTTTTGACTTCGACGAAGTGAGTTGTTCGATTGCGGCGGCAGATTAAATCAATCTCGCCAAAATTTTTTAACCAACAATTTCTCGCCAAAATCATAAAACCTTTTTTAACCAAAAATTTTTCCGCCAACTTCTCACCCGTTTGGCCGATGCTTTTGGTTGAAAGTTTGGCCGCGGCCGGTTTGATCATTCCGTTTTGGGTTTAACGACAAAATTAACCACGGCGTTTTTGACGTAAACGGTTTTAATCAAAACGGCGTTTTTAAGATTGGTTCTGACTTTCGGTTCGGCCAAAACCATGTTTTTGATTTCGTCGAATTCTTTGTCTGCGTCAACGACCAAACTGGTTTTCTTCTTGCCGTTGAATTGGACAATTAGAGTTATTTTTCGCGGTCCGGCGCTTTTCGTTTTTGTTTTTGGCCATTTTTCTTTATCTAAAATGGTTTTTTTGCCCAAGTTTGACCAAATTTCCTGGCTGAGGTGAGGGGCAAAAGGAAAAAGCAGTTTGACCAGATCAAGAAAAATTTTTTTCGAATAAATTTTATTATCTTCAAGGTAATTCAAAAATTCCATACTGGCGCTGATGGCGGTGTTGAAATTAAATGTTTCGATGTCGTGGCTGACCTTGACGGTTGTCCAATTGAGCCGTTCGAGCGCCTCGGTTTTTTTTCGGGCGGCGATTTTCGTCTCGGTCTTGTCCGAGCGCGCTTTCAGTCTTTGGCCAAAGCGATGGAGGCGGATTAAAAATCGATGAACGCCGTTGATATTTTTTTCGTCCCAACTTTTGATCGCTTCGAACGGACCCATAAACATCAAAAAAAGCCGAAGCGAGTCGGCGCCGTATTTTTTCACGATCGAGTCTGGATTGACGACATTACCTTTCGACTTTGACATCTTTTGGTTGTCCGGGCCGAGGACGATGCCTTGGTTAACTAATTTTTGAAACGGTTCGTCGGTCGCGACAATTTTGAGGTCGTAAAGAAACTTGTGCCAGAAACGAGCGTAAAGAAGATGGAGGACGGCGTGTTCAACTCCGCCAACGTAAACATCAACGGGCAACCAAGTTTTGAGTTTTTTCTTGTCCGCCAAAGATTTTTTATTTTTTGGATCGATGTATCTGATGTAGTACCAACACGAGCCGGCCCAGTTTGGCATCGTGTCGGTTTCGCGCCGAGCCGGTCTGTGACATCTTGGGCATCTGGTTTTAACCCAAGCCTCAGCGTTTTTTAGGGGCGATTCGCCCGTGCCGGTTGGAGCGTAAGTCTTAAGTTTTGGCAACTTTAAAGGCAGATCTTTTTCCTTTAACGGGACGATGCCGCACCTGGGACAGTTGACCAGCGGAATTGGTTCGCCCCAGTAGCGCTGCCTGGAAAAAATCCAATCGCGCAATCTGTACTTGATCGTCATTTTGCCCAAACCGATTTTTTTCAAATAGTTGCCGATTTGATTGGCCGCCTCTTTTGAGCTTAGGTCGGTGAATTCTTCCGAGTTAAGGAGCTGGCCGTAATTTTCAAAGGGCAGCCCCTTTTCGTTCGGTATCTGAATGACTTGTTTAATTGGCAGAGAAAATTTTTTCGCGAAAACATAATCGCGTTTGTCGTGGGCGGGTACGGCCATAATCGCGGCCGAACCATATCCGCCTAAAACATAATCGCTGATCCATATCGGCAAACGGTCGCCTGTTAACGGATGAATGGCGTGACTGCCGGTAAAAACGCCGGTCGTTTCGGTTTTGTCTTGCCGGGCGGTTTTCTTTAAATATCGTTCAACCAAAAAATAATAATCGTCTTTGGCTAGTTTAAGGCAAAAATTGTGTTCCGGGGCGAGAACCAAGAATGTCGCGCCGTAAATCGTGTCGGCTCGAGTGGTAAAAACCCGAATTTTTTTGTCTGAAAATTCAATCGGGAAGTCAATTTCATAGCCTTCGCTTCGGCCAATCCAGTTGCGTTGGAGTTCTTTGATGTTTTCCGGCCAATTAAGTTTGTCGAGATCGTTTAAAAGCCTCTCGGCGTAAGCAGTAATCTTAAGGTGCCACTGGTTTAAATTTTTTATCGTTGTCTCGGCGCCGCAACGTTCGCACTTGCCCTCGACAACCTCCTCGTTGGCCAAGCCGGTTTTACAGGAGGGACAAAAATTAATCGGCGCCTCGGCCTTGTAAGCTAAACCTTTTTCAAAAAGTTTGAGAAAAATTAACTGGGTCCATTTGTAATAATTCGGATCGGTCGTGTTGATCTCGCGCGACCAATCGAAGCTTAAGCCAATGCTTCGCTGTTGCTTTTTGAAGGTGGCAATATTTTTCGAGATAAACGTCATCGGATTTTTTTTCATCTTGATGGCGTAGTTTTCCGCGGGCAAACCAAAAGCATCCCAACCCATCGGGTGGAGAACATTATAATCATTCATTCGACTGTAGCGGCTTAAAATATCGCTGCCAGTTTCACCTTCGGTGTGGCCGACATGAAGGCCTTCGCCCGAGGGATAAGGGAACATATCGAGGATGTAAATTTTTTTCTTTGGGCCAAAATCTTTCGCCCGCCAAATCGAAAAATTATTTTTTTGCCAGACTGATTGCCATTTTCGCTCGATTTTTTTAAAAGGATAATCCATTTGCCTATATCTGATATTATATTATACAAACGCACTGGTAATTGATTTAAAGAATTCTAATTTATTTAAACTTAGCCAGTTTTTTACTTTCTTTGGCCCAATCGCGATTTCACTTGAGTGGTTAGTTCAAAAAATTCTAACTTATTTTCAGGCGTCGGCTGTTGTCGCGCTCCAGCGGCTCGGCCCAGCCTACGCTCTCGGCGCTCGCGCCCTTTGGAACCAAGCCGCGAGCGGCCTCCGAGAGTCGTCTTCGAAGAAGTTAGAATTTTCTTAATTTCCAAATGTTGCTTTGAAAATAATTAATAGCGATCGAGTTAAGTTCAGTCGCGATCTATCTGGGGGGAGTAGTTTCCGGAGTTGGGTTAGTTCGGCGCTTGTCCAGTCAGAATGGGCCGACCCGGCTCGAGGCGGCGGTCAGCTTTCGTTGGAAGGGCTGAGAATGTAAACCGAGGGAAAATCGCGGTTGGAGCAGCGAGTTAGAATCAAACAAATTTCGAAGGATTAAATTTTAGCGCGCTGGTTTAAAATTAAAAGTTTGGTTTATAATTTAATTGAAATGGCTCGAGCTGATCATCTTCCTGATTTTAAATTTAGTTGGATAACTTTGTCGCACTACTCCCATCCCTACGGCGATATTCTGTGGCACCTGTTTTGGGGCGTTGTCGTCGGCGTTTCGATCGTTTTCGCCATTATCGCCAAAGATTTTCTTTTTCTAGTCATCTCTTTCCTCGCTCTGATTTTTTTCTTCCACCCGATTTTTTACGAACCGAGCGAATTGAGAATTAAGATTGAGAAAAGCGGCGTCGGCTTGAATGAAAAATTTTACCCCTGGGATAATTTTAACGGCTTTGAAATTTTTCATAACGGCGAGCGCGATATAATTTTTTTTATTCCCAAACATCACTTTCACTCTAATCTCGATCTGCCTCTGGAGGATTATATCGACGTCAACGAGTTAAGGTCAACCTTGCGACAATTTTTAAACGAATACGTCAACGCCATCAGCGTCTTCGATCACTTTTATCGGAGAATTTTTAAATAGGGGCTAAAAAATAAAAAGGCCGCCATCAAGCCGGGCGGCCGTGAAACAACAAACAGGTACTGGTCCAATTTAACAGTTTTTAACCTAATTGGTTGGGGCAAGGCCTTGGCGCTGTAGCAGATTGGCGATACCCTGAAAAAGCTGGACTATCTGGCTTACGAGCTGGTCGAAGAAGTTTTTAACGTTTTGCCAATTAAGGCCGGTGACCCTGATTAGCCATTCTACCAGCGGCGCGACGACCGCAACCGCCGCGACGACTATGGCCAGGACCATCAAGTTGAATGCGACAAAGGCAATTGCGGCCAAAATCCAGCCAGCGATTTTGGCGCCGAGCCAGATGGCAAAAGCAATGGCTGCGACTTCGACGCCAAGTTTGATCCAATCGGCCGCCGTTGTTGGCAGGGACCGGTTTTGGCTAAAGTCGGCCAGACTCAGTTCGATCGGCCGGTTATTTTTAACTAAAGTTTTGCCTTGGCTGTCGACAAAACGAACTCCTGGACTCAAATCTTTTCGCCAAAAAACCAAGTTGGCTGTCTCGCCGGTTGATTCTCGCCGGACTTGAAGATGAGGGTAAGCGGCGAAGTCATTTTTTGGTTGGATCGAAAAATCAAGAACTTCGGCGGCGCGGCTGTTAGGGTTGAAGCCGACTCGATAATGATCACCGGGATTTTTGGCCAAGTCTTCGAGCTGATGAAATTGGTCCGCGAGCGTTTGGGCGTCGCTCTCGGTCCCGGTCAAAACCAGGTCGGGTTGGGTTGGACCGCCGCCGCTGCCGCAGCCATCGAGAATTAAACTAAGGCCGCCGGCGGCCGCGAGCGCGATAAATTCGCGTCGGTCAATAAACATTTGTTTTTTCCTTTCAATTAGGTTTTTAAGGAGGCTAAATTAATTATATGGTAAAATAGGATTGAGATTTAAAATTAAATCCTGTTTGGGTAAAATTAAATTAATAATGACAAAATTTGTTTACGAATTAAATTTCTGGCTTGGCTTGGACGCCGATATTGAAAAAGAAGATGAAAAAATTTCTGGCGTAATCAAGGGCTTCGGCGCCGAGATTGTCCAAAAGACGCTACCGAAAAAGAAACGACTGGCCTATCCGATTTTGAAACAAACGCTCGGTTCATACAGCTTGATTGTTTTTAAGTTTGGCGACAATGAAAATAAAATCAAGGCGATCGAGAAAGAATTAAGGTTAAATAAAAACATATTGCGTTTGGCTACATTCAGGAAAAAAGAAAGTCTTTTGACTAAAGAAAAATTAGAACGGCCGGAAAAACAATTTGAGCGCGGAAACAACGTCGCCGGTCAGTCGGGCTGATTTGGACAAATCAAAATTTGAAACTAAGACCAAGGAAAATTTTTTAAAATTAAAAGTTTAATACTTAGCCATGAATTTAAATAAAGTTTTTTTAATCGGTCGGCTGACTCAAGAGGTCGAACTTAA
>JAMCWY010000023.1 GCA_023480925.1 Patescibacteria group bacterium | reverse complement strand
TGACGCGAAAATTAAAATGGATTTTTTGTACAGAGGATTTTTTAAGAGAGCACATTGTTGATTTATTCTTTACACTCCATATCTTTTACATCTTTTCTGAATGCTTCCACTAACTTGTGTTCTTCCTCACTTTTGAATTTTCCCTCGGCAAGTGCTTCGTCTATATTCACCTTGATTTCATCGGTCGTCAGATTTCTGGAGCATGCACGATATTCACGTCATGCGTTCTGCCTGATTTCGAGAACACAGCTTTCACATCGCCATCCACCTGGATTTCCTTTCTAATGGTGTTTGGCTTATCGCTCACGTCCTTGACGGGGTACTCATTTTCCAGTTTATAAAACATCTCATCGAACTTTTTGATGGTGAGTTTACCGGATGCGGCCAAGGCGTATTCGAGCGTGTTGCCATCTATCCAGAATCCGAATCTCACCTCAAACGCAAGCGGCGAGGCAGAACGTCCGTTGGTTGTGTTGATATAATCGTCTCCGTCCAGTAGACCACGATGAAATCAAGGTTTTTTTTAACCAGCGTTTTCATTGGAACGAATGGGGTATTCAAAATACACCAACCTGCCATTATTGTCCTTATTTACATTAACTAAAATAAATAGCTCGTCCTCCTTGTTAAAAGATTTTTCGAGTTCGGTCATTGTGTCCTTCATTATAAGCTGAAATTCGGGATTAGTGATAGCGCCTTCTTTCAACGCCCACTTTCACATTTTATCTATATCACCGAAGACTTCTTCGGCCAAATACTAATAGCTACAAAAATCTGATTATCTGGACCATCGTGGATAAGTTCAAATAAGGGCGGCCCGGAAAGACCGTCCTCAGACTGTATTTGTGATGAATACACTGATATGACATTTGACGCGAAAATTAAAATGGATTTTTTGTTTTTTGAGATTTTCGCGGTTTATTTTTTAAAAATTTATTTTTTGGGAACGATATTAATTGGTTTGCCTTGAATGAAAGCATCAATATTATCAATGGTTGTTTGTAAAATTCGAATCAAGGCCTCCTTCGAGTTAAAAGCATTATGAGGCGTAATTAAAACATTCGGCATCTTCATTAATAAGCAATCTTCTAAAACAACCTTAAGATTATGTTCCTCGGGGTGGCCAAAGGTAAGTATGGCCATCTCATCTTTAACCACGCCTTCTTCTTCCAAAACATCCAAAGCGGCGCCGGCGATAATGTTTTCGTCCAAAGCTTTGACTAAAGCGTCCGTTTCGATCAAGGCGCCCCTGGCCGTATTAACAATCAGAGCGCCTTTTTTAATTAAACCGACATTGGCTTGGTTAATCAGATGAAAAGTTTTTTCGCTCAGAGGCGCGTGAAGAGTAATAATATCGGCCTGAGCCAAGACATCTTCAAGTTTTTCCCGGTAAGAAAAACCAAGGATTTGAGCGCTGGCCTGATCAGGATAAAGATCGTAAGCGATGACATTCATAGAAAAACCCTTGGCGATTTTAATCACCTCCTTGCCGATTCGGCCCGTCCCAATCACGCCCAAAGTCCGATTCTTAATATCTTGGCCTTGAAGATTATCCAAATTATAAGACCCGCTTTCTTTAATCTGATCAATAGCTAAGTAAATTTTTCGAGCTAAGTTTAAAATTAAACCAAAAGTCCATTCCGCGACCGTATTGTCGCCATAATGCGGAACAAAACTGACAACGATATTCTTTTGGACGCAAGCGTCAAGATCAATATGATCAAAGCCGGTCGAGCGAGTCGTGATAAATTTCAGCTCAGGAAAATTTTCTAAAATTTCCCGATCGATCTTTGAACAAATAAAAATACTGATTAGATCAAGATCTTTAATTAAATCAGGTTTCGATTCGATTAAATCGCGATCAAGTTTTTCTTTAAAAAAATAAAAATCGACCTTGGCCCCAAGTTGGCTGGCTTTATTTTTAATAAAATCCTCTTGCCAACTTTCACTTTCAAAAAATCCAAGTTTAAGTTTGCCGTCCATAATTTTTTAAACTAATAAAGATTTGACCGCGCCGGAGAAAAACTAATAAGGCAAGTACGGCAACAAGGCCAGCTGTTTGGCGGTTTTAACCGCTTGGCTCATCTTTCTTTGATGGAACGAACACAAATTAGTTTTTTTCTTTGGTTTAATCTTCATCCCGACGGAAATAAATTTTCTCAAGGTTTCGATGTCGCGAAAATCAATCTCGCGGGTATTCTGGGAACAAAAATAACAACTCATTTTGATTTGCTTTAATTGTCAATTAATTTTAATAACCGAACCTAACTAAAAATCATCTACCTTATAAGTATAAATGATTTTAAAATTTTTGGCAACTCTGTTTTTTCTTTTATTTTCTCCCCTTCCAACTTTTTGATTTAAATAATCCGGGATAAGTTTAAATAAGATTAGTTAATCACTTAAAACAAGTTAATTTGAAGCCGGCCGCAGTTCAGCCAAATTATCCGGCGGGATATTATAATAATTAACCAGAAACTCGTTGATTTTTTTCGCCAAGGGTACGGCCGTCAGTTCAGACAAGGCGCCCGGATTATCAATTTGGACGAAAACAATAAATTGAGGCTGATTTAAAGGCAAAATGTCGATAAAGGTGTTAATTAATTCATGAGAATAACCGGTTTTATTTTTATTCGGGATATAAGCTGAACCGGTTTTGCCGCCCATGGTGTAGCCTTGGACCTTGGCGAACTGACCCGAACCGGCGATAACAACTTGAGCTAAAAATCTTTTGAACTTATCATTCGTTTGAAGACTAATAATTTGACCAATCTTAATTGGATTCTCATCAACAATTTGACCATTAGGATAAACTATCTTATTAACCAATGATAGATTATACATCATACCGTTGTTGGCGAAAACATTATAAACCATTAAAAGCGCAGCGGGACTCAAGCTAACACCTTGACCAAAACTAGCCGTGACATAATTAACATTACGACCATAGGGCGGGTAAAGAGTGCTGATGTCCCCCTTGGTCAGATACGGCAGATCGATTTCCGGTCGTCGGTCAACCCGATATTTTTTGACATAGCTAAGGAAAGTCGGATTGCCCAATAAGCTTTCGACGTAAGCCGCACCCGTATTCAAAGATTCCTCGAAAGCTCGAAGCAAGCTTACCTCTCCCCTACCTTGATAATCAAAATTCCAAATTTTCCAACCGTCCACGTTAATGTAACCATGGTCAAAATATTTTGTCTTTTCGCTAATCAAACCTTCTTGAAGCGCGGCCGAATAAGTGATTGCCTTAAAAACTGAACCGGGTTCGTAATTTTCAACCAACCGGCTTAAAAAAACTCCGTAATCGCTCGGCGGAACATTTTGGAAATCGTTCAAATTGTAATTGGGAAATTCGGCCGCAGCCACGACCTGACCGTTTGGCCGGACAACCGCGATCAAGCCGCCGCTGGCGCTTCCGCCTTGAGCCCGATACTTTTTAATACCATCAACCAAAACTTTTTCCGCTTCCTTTTGAACAAAATAATCAATATTCAAAACCAAATCGCTTCCAGCCACAGCCGGCTGAATTTGGCCAAACGAATCCCGATAGCCGGGTTGACCGGCCAAAAGATCGTTGTAATAACTTTCAAGGCCATAGCGACCGACTAAGTTATTATTTTGATCGAACGAAGTAAAACCGATAATTCGCGAGAGAAAATTTCCTTCCGGATAATAACGCAGGTACTTCTGGTTGAAAAAGAGCGAATCATAACGAAGAGAGATCAAACGATTTTCAACTTGGCTCGGAATATCTTTCGCGATCATAATCGAGTGAGTCGCTGTTTTTAAAATTTTTGGGTCAATATTCAGATCCAGCGCGATCGTATTAGCCTCTTGGTTGAAATTTTTAACCATAAGCGGGTTAAAATAAACGTCGTAAGCGTTAATCGTTGTCGCAACCAAGTACCTGTGCCCATCTTTGTCTTGGACGTAAATATTGCCGCGAACGGGTCTAATTTCGGTAAAATCGTTCAAGAGACCCGCTTTGTTTTGGAAATAAGCTGCCTGACCGATTTGAAGCTGGCCTAAATGAAAAATCAAAATCGCCCAAATCAAAACATTAAAACCCAAAAGGATCGTAATTGAAAAATTTTTATCCGGCCTTAATCTCCTCATCGAAAAACGAGATTATAACAATTATTTTTTTAAAGACAACTGGTAAACAGGCAAAAATTCCGGGTTGGGTTGGCTATAACCAAGAGTTTTGAGATGGTTAATGTTATTAAAGATTTGATTATAAAAATCGGCTAACTCTTGATAGAGTCTCTGGTTATTAACCGTCAACTTCTCGATCTGGCCCCCGTCCCTTCCGACCTTGGCCGAAAAGTAACCGTGGGACCAGATCTTCTCATTGATGAAAATCACCAACTCAAAGATAATAACAACAGCTAAAATAAATGACCAATAAAAAGGTGGTGGGTTTTTTTGTTTTCTACTTTTGTTCATTATTTTTTTCCAAGACGCGCAATCGAGCTGAACGAGACCGTCGGTTTGTTTTCAATTCCGCCTGGCTTGGTTTAATCACATGCTTGGTCACGACTCGACCGTCTTGTTTTTTTAAATCTTTGAAAACCGATTTAATCGTCTTATCCTCGAGACCGTTGAAACTAATGATAACAATTCGGCCGCCGCTGGCCAAGAGATCATAACTATCAGTCAAACCAATTCTTAAATTTTCTAATTCTTGGTTAATAAACATTCGCAAAGCCATAAAAGTTTTCGTGGCCGGATTGATCTTCCGACTTTTTCTTTTTTTCGCTTCAAAAATAACTTGGCTTAACTCTTTCGAACTTTCAATCTTTTTGGTTTTTCTGACTTCAATAATTTTTCGCGCCACTCTTTCCGCCTCTTCTTCTTCGCCGTAATTTTCCAAAACTTCAACTAATTCTTCTTTGGTTGAATAATTAACCAGATCAAAGGCCGTCAGCTTAACCGCTTCGGGGTTATAGCGCATATCCAATGGTTCATCTTTTTGAAAACTAAAACCGCGACCGGAATTTTCTAAATCGAAACTAGAAAAACCTAAATCAAAAATTACGCCCTGGATATTAGTAAACGATTCAGTCTTGACAATTTCTTTAATATGCCGAAAATTTTTATTAATCACCCTGATTTTTTTACCGTCGTTGTTATTTTGAAGCATTTGATTGATTTGATTAATTACGACCGGATCCCATTCCAAACCAAGAATCCGACCAGTTTGACCGATCCGTTCGGCCAAAGCCAAACTGTGACCGCCAAAACCAAAAGTTGCGTCAATAAAACAATCGCCATCTTTGGGTTTAAGGAAATAAATTACCTCCTCGAGCAAAACCGGTTGATGAAACATTTAGTCTCATGATTTAAATTCCCAAGTCACCCAAACGTTCGGAAATTTCTTCGGCGTTCTCCTCGCTTGTCTTTTTGTACTCATCCCACTTCTTCTCATCCCAAATCTCGATTCGATTCTGGATTCCAACGCTTACAACCCTTTTGCTCAAACCAGCATACTGTCTAAGATTTTCCGGAATTAAAATTCTTCCCTGCTTGTCAACCTCGGTCTCAAAAGCGCCCGATAAAAGCAAACGAGCGAAAGCTCGAGAATTCGACTGGCTAATTGGTAATTTGTTTATTTTTTCAACCACTTTCTCCCACTCTGTCTTAGGAAAACCAAACAAACAGGCGTCAACGCCCTTGGTTATAATCAAACCCGGAATTAAATCATTTCTAAACTTTGCCGGTATTGCTATTCTCCCTTTTTGATCAAGATTATGCCTATATTCACCTATTAACATTTATAAAAATACTTAATGTTTTAATATCCACATATTCGACATACTTATCCACATTTCACCATTTATATACTAAAATATTCCATTTTATACCACTAAATTTTTTTTACAAATAAAAATAAAGACTAAACTTTATTAAAAATTGGCTTGGATAAAGGATTTTGACATAGAAATCCACTTATTATTCACAACAATATAAGTATTTTGATATTTTTAAAAAATATTAGTGCCAACTGAGATTAAACTGAATCGCTTGAATCAAATAAAACAACGTCAGATATTATTGATTTTTTAAAAAGTAAAAAATAAATCTTCTTAAAATGAAAATCCCCTCCTTAAAAAACGCGGAGGGGATTTTCGTCAGCAAGATTTTATTTCTTGCCCTTTTTTTTAGCTGCTTTCTTTTTTGCTGGCATTATTTTTTAACCACCCTTTTTCTGGTCATTTAATTTTTGATGAGGTCGACCTTTCCTCATAGACATTAAATAATTTTAAAACTATTTTTTGAAAAAACAAGAGCAAAAATGTGGATAACGAAAACCTGACCGGCCGTTGTTCAGATCACTTCCCTTCTCTAAGTTGATCAAAATTTTTAATTTTTGTTTTTAGAATTTTTATAAAAAAATTTAATTTAAAAAATTTTTTATTTAAATTATTTTTATTTCTTCTTCCAAATCAAAATTAAATTCGTTTTTAACTTTCGTTTTGATTAAATTAATTAAAACGACAACGTCGGTCGTTCGAGCTTGATTAAAATTGACGATAAAATTCGTGTGTTTGTCTGAAACCATCGCGCCGCCAAACCGGCAACCCTTCAAACCAAGTTCGTTAATAACAAAAGCCGTCGGGATAAGCGGGAATGGATCATTTTTTATTACGCCTTTTTTTTCGGCTAAATCTTTTAATTTTGAACCGGCTTGGACCAAAGGGATATTTTTAAAAATACTACCGGCGTTCGGATAACCAAGAGGATGATGATTTTGGCGATAAAAAATTTTTTCTGAGATAATTTTTTTTAATTCAAGCGGCGATTTATTCTGATTAAAAATAAACTTTGCTGACAAAATCAACCATTCAGGGTTCTGCTTAAAAAAAGATTGACGATAAGAAAATTGACAAGCTTGATTTTCGAAAATTTCAACTTTTTTTGTTTTAAAATTCAAAGCTTCAACTTCAATTAGTTGATCTTTAATCTCGCCGCCGAAACAACCAGCGTTGCCTCGAACTGCTCCGCCAACCGTTCCCGGCAATCCTCCCGCCCACTCCAAACCGGCCAAACCTTGATTAGCGACGAACTCGATCAGTTCGGTCATCATCGCGCCTGATTCAACTTTGACTATTTTTTCGCCGAGTAACTCGATCAGATTAAATTCCGGTTTGACGATTAAACCGCGATAGCCTTGATCATTAATTAAAAGATTGCTGCCGCCGCCAAGAATTAAAATCGGCAAATTTTTTCTTTCAGTTTGATCAAACCACTCTAAAAATTTTTTAAGTTTGCCGCTCTTTTTTAATTTAACTAAAAAGTCAGCCGGTCCACCCAGTTTAAACGTGGTGAAATCGGCTAATTTCCTATTTTTTTCCAACCACATCCTTAAACTCTTCCGCCGCTTCGGCTAATTCTTTAAGATAACGAACACCAAAACCAACTGACCCTTGATTTAACTGATCCGACTCATCAGCGGTCATTCTCGGCGCGATATCCAAATGAACAAAGTCGGTTGGTTGGGCGAAATGCCACAAAAACATCGCACCGGCGGTGGCGCCGCCGTAACGAGTTTTACCAATATTTAAAACGTCGGCAAAAGGCGCTTTGATCTCAGCCGCGTACTCGTCGCCCATAGGTAAAGGCCAAACATAATCGCCTGAACTTTCGCCGATCCGACGCAACAACGGTTCAATTTTATTATTAGAAGTAAATAAAGCGGCGGTTTTAGTGCCCAAAGCAATCATAGACGCGCCGGTCAAAGTTGAAAGTTCAACAATTAGATTAGGTTGATAAAATTTTTTGCCGTAAGTAATAGCATCAGCTAAAACGATTCGACCTTCGGCGTCTGGACTACCAACCTCAATCGACTGGCCGCTTAAACTTTTTAAAATATCACCCGGTCGATAACTTTCACCGGAAATCATATTTTCCGCGGTTGGAATTAAGGTAACGAAATTAATTGGAATTTTTAATTGAGCGATCAAAGCTGAAGCGGCCAGAACCGAAGCGGCACCAGACATATCCATTTGCATTTCTTTCATATTTTCGCCAACCTTGATGTGCAAACCGCCAGTGTCAAAAGTAATGCCCTTGCCGATAAAATGAAACTCCCCTGCCCTTTTTTGTTTTTCTCTCGGTTCAATGATAATTAAATACGGTTTATCTTTTGAACCGCGGCCGACGCCCAATAAACCGCCGGCTTTTATCTTCTCCAAATTTTTCGCGTTCAAAACTTTTATTTTTAAACCAACCTCGCGGCTAACCGATTGGGCAATCGCGACGAGATCGCTTGGTTTTAAATCGCCGCCGGGCAGATTAGAAAGAAATCGCGCTCGGTTCGTTTCTTGACCGATTAAAATCCCGCTCTTGATTCCCGCTCGAACCGAAGCCAAATCTTTTGGTCGGACAAACAAGCTTACGCTTTTTATTTTCGTCCAACCATCTTTTGGTTCAGTTTTGTAATATCGACTAAAATCAAAATCGGCCAGAATCGAATTTGAAACAATCAGTTCCGCTATTGACTTTGGCTCGAAAGATTGAATTTTCCAATCAGCCAGACAAAATGAAATCTTTTCACGATTATTCTCTTTTAAAAAACGAAGGGCTTGTCTGATTAAAGTTTGAACGATTCGCCAGTTTGTCTCTTTGTCGATTTTAATTAGTAAAATTGAATCGGTGCCGAGGTCAATTAAGTTAAAATCCAGTTTCGGAATTTTTTTTATTAAGGTTTTAAGAAAGTCGCGAGATTTTTTTTCAATTAAACCAACCGCGGCTGTTTTTAAGATATCCTCCTTTTGAACAAATGGCACGATCACGACACCCTCAATTCGACCTTCCGACTTAACCTTAAAATCAACTTTATTTTTATAGAAATTATCCATTATTTTTATTGATTGGGTTAATTGAAATATTATAAAACGAATTTAGCCAAAAACAATTTATGCTATAATAAAAGAACCAGTCGTTAATTTTCTTGTCGACCTTAATAATAAGGAGACACTAGTTTGAGTCCTTTCTTGGTTGAGAAAGGCAAAACTGCTTGGAAAAATATCGACTGGTTTTTCTTTTTAATTAAGATTTTCTAATCCAACTGAACGAGTAATTTTTATCCGCGTTTGTTTTTTTATGAGGGTTAAAAATATTATCCGGGTCAAAAATTTTTTTAATCTGAACGAACAAATCAAAAACCTGGTCGCCGAACTCTTGCTTCAAATAAGGCCCGCGAATCAAACCATCATTATGTTCGGCACTTAAAGAGCCATGGTATTGGATAACCAGATCGTAAACTTTGTCTGTTACCTCAAAAATTTTTTTCCGTTCCGTTTCGCTCGTCATATCAACCAATGGAATAATATGCAGATTGCCCTCGCCGATGTGGCCAGAAATAGTGTAAAAGATTTTCGCTTGGTCTAAAATTTTATAAAGCCGAGGCAAAAATTCCGGCAAATTCTCCGGCCGAACAATTAAATCGTCGATGAATGGCGCGGCCAACTTATTTTTAATTTTTTCTCTTAAAAGTTTAAATGTGTCGCGGCGAAGACGCCAATATTTTTCAATTTCGGTCTGATTACGACAAAGCCGACCGCCAAAACCGTAATTATTGACTATTTTCTCCAAGGTTTTAATTTTTATTTCCAGCTTATTTTCATCATCGGACCAAAAATCAACCAGAATGATTAAATCGGGCAGACTTAATCTCTTCGCAATCATCAAGGCTTCAGGCAAAAACATTCGGGCGGTCGATAACAAACCCCGGCCGCCCAGAAGCGAAGCCATCTCTCGCGCGTATTTCAAAAAAAGTTTGAATGTATTTTTGTCGGTAACCTCAAAACTATCCGGCTCGATTTTTAGAACATCGTTGACAAAGTCGGGTAAACGATTTAAATCATTCGCTTGAGTCAGAACTATATACAACTTCTCGAATTTTTTCCTTTTAACCAACCCAACCTTAATCTCGGTGATCAAACCCAGAGTTCCTTGCGATCCCACAAACAATTTGGTCAAGTCAAAACAAGATTCGGGTTGATCTGGCCGGGCCGGTTTGTAAACGTCCCAAATATTATAACCGGAAGAATTTTTATGAACGAGCGGTTTTGATTTTTCGATCAGATCAAAATTATTTTTTATCAACTCGTAAGTCTGACGATAAATCTCTCCTTCAAAATTATTTTGGACCAATTTTTTTTCCAATTGTTCTTTGTTTAATTTTTCGAAATAATATTCCAAACCGTCGGCTAAGACGATTTTCAAACCTAAAACAAAATTATGCGTCTTACCATATTGAAGCGACAGCTCGCCGCCTGAATCGTTCGCGATCATTCCGCCCAAAGCGCAAAGATTTTTTGAGGCCGGGTAAGATGGCATAATTAAATTTTTTTTCAATGTTTCTTTTTCAAAATCGTGGTAATAAACGCCCGGCTGAACAATGGCGCTGTCGTCGTTAATCTCTTTAATCTGATTCAAATACTTAGTCAAAACAATTAGAATCGATTCGGTCAAAGGCCCGCCGGACATATCCGTTCCGGCCGAACGAGCGGTTAAGGTCAAATAATCCCCTCTTGATCGCTTTTGGCGGACGAACTCGACCAATTTGACAATATCGTTGTCGTCTCTTGGGAAAACAACCAGTTTTGGTTTAATTTTAAAAATACTTTTATCCTCGCTATATTCTTCCAAAGTTTTATCATCGTCAAAAACGTCGCCTTGGATCAAAGCCTTAACTTCTTCTTTTAGATTCATCTTATTTTTTTCTTTGAATAACTTTTTTGACCGCCGCCCTGATCGCGACCGAACCCAAGTTGTATTTTTCGATTAAATCGTTCAGCCTCCCCGACTCGGCAAATCTGTCTTGGAGACCGATGAATTCGATTGGCGCTGGCGCGGTTCGAGCCAAAATTTCGGCGATTGCTCCGCCCAAACCGCCAACAACCTGATGATCTTCAACCGTTACGACCGCGCCGGTTTTTTCAACCAAACCGACTAATTCTTTCTCCGGCAAAGGTTTAATCGTCGCAACATTGACAACCAAAACATCAATCCCATCTTCTTCTAATTCTTTCGCCGCGATCAAAGCCTGAAAAAGCAAATGACCGGTGGCAAAAATAACCGCTGTCGGGTTCTGGCTTAACCAAAAAACCGGCAGATTATCTTTGGCAAAAGGCGTGGCCGCGGTCGTTAAAATCGGAGTCTTATCTCGAACAAATCGCAAATAGACCGGACCGTCGACTCGGACCGATTCGAGCGTTACCTTTTTTGCCTCTTCGACGTCACAAGGAGAAAAAATCGTCAAGCCGGGCAAAGAACGAGTAATAGCCAAATCTTCGGTCGCTTGGTGAGTAGCGCCGTCTGGGCCAGTAACAACGCCGGCGTGATGACCGGCGATTTTGACATTAGCTCGATTATAAATAATCGTTGTCCGAATCGTTTCCAAATTTTTGCCCGGCGAAAAAGTCGCGTAAGAAGAAATAAACGGAATCTTGCCGGAAACGGCCAAACCCGCGGCAATCGCCGCCATGTTTTGTTCAGCCACGCCCACTTCAAAAAACCGTTCAGGAAATTTTTTGGCGAAAGTCTCGACTCGAGTCGACTCGACCAGATCGGCAGTCAAAACGACAATGTTCGGATCAGATTCGCCCAACTCAACCAAAGCTAAACCATAACCGTCTCGAATTGGTTTTTGCTCGATCTCTTGATTAAAAATATTTTGGTTTAATTTTAAATCGGGATTAAGCATTTTTGTTGTTAATCTTCACGCCTAATTTTTTCCGCCAACGTTCGCAATTCCTTTAAGGCTGCCGCGGCCTGATCCGGTTTGGGCGCTTGACCATGCCAATGGAAATCTTTTTCCATAAAGCTTACATCCTTACCCGGAACAGTGTAAGCGATAATAACGGTTGGCTTTTCCGAGATTGCTTTCGCCTCGTTAATTGATTCGATGAACGTTCTGATATTATTGCCATCAACTTCCAAGACCGCCCAGCCGAAACTTTCGTATTTTTGACGAAGCGGCTCGAGCGGCATAACCTCTTCGGTCGAACCGTCAATTTGAATATTATTCCGATCGATGACAACGGTAAAATTATTTATTTTGTTTTTGGCCGCGAACATAACTGCCTCCCAAGTATTACCCTCTTGATGTTCGCCATCGGAGGTAAGACAATAAATCTGATACTTTTTTCGATCAAGCCGGCCGGCTAAAGCGATACCGATTGCCTGAGAAATTCCCTCGCCCAACGGACCCGAAGTCGTCTCCAAGCCGGGTAAACTCGTTCGATGCGGATGCCCTTGCAAACGCGAGTTAATCTGACGAAGCGTTTTTAGCTCTTCAACCGGAAAATAACCGGCCAAAGCCATAGCGGCGTAATAAGCCGGGCAAATATGACCATTAGATAAAACTAAACGATCGCGGTCGGGCCAATTAGGATTTGTGGGATCATGATTAAGAATATAAAAATAAAAAGCGGCAAAAATATCAGCCATGCCAAGCGCTCCAGCCGGATGGCCTGAGCCAGCCGTGGCTAACATTTCGATTATCAGTTGACGAATATGATTTGCTTTTTCTTCTAAAAATTTTATTTTCGTCTGAGTTAGCTCAAATTCCATTATTTATTATTTTATCATATCACATTTTTATAAACACTCTACCTAGAAACAAATCAACTTCAATAAATTTGTCTCGGAATTTATTTTATATTTTCGAAATAATCTTTGTAAATTAAAAGAATTATAACTTTTTTAAAGGCAACTTCTTGAAGGCGCCATCGCGGTTTAGCCCCGAATGGCGCGAGGGTCGGAAGCATAGATTGAGCCGAGCCGCTGGAACAATGAGATCACGATCGGCGTCTGAGAAAAAATTAGAATTCTTTAGACCAACCCGTCTTAAGCGAAATCTCTGGAAAACTGAGAATAAATTTAGCGAGTGAACGAATTTAACTTCTTTGGAGATTAAACGTCAATTTTGAAATAAGTTTTAGCGATAAACCCGATTGAAAAACTTAAAATCGAAACTGTCAATATAATCATCAACATTTCAAAGAACCTTCTTTTAAACTCAACATTCCTGGCGATAGCGATGTAAAAGTTAAAAAAAAGAATTACAACAACAGCCAAACTTAAAGTAACTAACAAAGCAAAAATTGGCTGGTCTAAAATCAAATAAGGTAAAACTAATAAAATCACGGTCAAAATATAACTTAAACCAGTGGCCAAGCCTGATTTAATCGGATTCTTGCCTTCTTCTTCTTTTTTCGCCAGATATTCCGATCCAGCCATTGACAAAGACGCGGCGAAACCAGTGATCAAACCGATAAAAGCAATCAGATGAGTTTGGGTAAAAGCGAAAGTCAAACCGGCAAGCGTACCAGTCAGTTCAACCAAAGCGTCGTTCATGCCCAGAATCAAAGAACCAATATAAGCCAGCTCGCGTTGGTCAATCAAATTTAAAAGTTCTTGTTCGTGGTTCTGTTCATCGCCAATAACCTCAACCATTCTTGGATCAATTGATTTTAAGTCAGTGTAAACAGATTGGCTTAATTTTTCTCCTCGCTCCATCAAACGCAAACCGAAGTTCAAACCAAAAATTTTGACAATAGTCGAATAAAAGAAAATCCGCCAGCGGTCCGGTTCGACTTCAGTATTGGTCAAGCTCAGCCAAATTTGATAATGATCTTTTTCTTTGGCGGCGATATGACTGAGAACCGATCGATCATTCTCAGCCTTAGCCGCGGCCGCCAACTTTTCATAAATAAAACTCTCGGTTATTTCGTTTTTCTGATTCGCCAAAAAATCTTTTTTCGAATTGTTTAAATATTTAACTCTCATTTTATTTTAAAAAATTATTAAATTAAATTCGATTTTATTTTTTAATCCAATTTCAACATCACGGCTAAATCGGAGACATTCGAACCAAGCCGGCCGGTGGCAATAAAATCACCGGTCCGCTGAAAAAAATCAAAACTGTTATTTTCTTCTAAAAACTTTTCCGGATTTAAATTTAACTCAGCCGCCCGAACCAAAGTCAAACGATCGACCAAGGCGCCGGCGGTTTCAGTGTTATCCCAACCGTCGGAATCAAACGGGCAAAAAACGGAATTATCTTTTAATTCCTCCAAAAAACTAAGCGCCAAAGCCTGATTTCGTCCGCCGCGGCCATTAGTTTTAACTTTGACAGTTGTCTCGCCTCCGGCCAAAAAAATCTTACCTGATCCTTGTTTTTCCAAAAACATTTTCGCCACCGCCCCGACATCGCCTCTGAACCGATCTGAAATAATCTCAACTCCATAACCCAAAGTCTCGGCCTTCGCTCTCATCGCGTTTAAACCGGTCAGGTTACTTAAGATTAAAATATTAGAAACATTTTTAAAATAATTCTCTTCTTTGGGCGTTTCAATCAAATCATCGAAACTCAAATCAACTTTTTGGTCAAGATTGTATTTTTTTATCAATGGCCAAGCCTGATCCAAACGCGTCTCGTCTTTAACCGTTGGCCCGGAAGCGACAAAACTTAAATCATTGCCAGGTACATCGGAAATAATCAAAACGATAATTTTAGCCGGATAAAGCGCTCGAGCCAAACCGCCGGCTTTAACCAAAGAAATGTGTTTCCGAATTGTATTGATCTCGTAAATATCAGCGCCGGATAAAAGGAGAGCTTGATTAACTTGAATTAACTTATCTAAATTAATCCGGGCCGGCGCTTCAAATAAAACCGAAGTTCAAACCAAAAATTTTGACATCGGCCAAGACCGCGCGAGTAAAATCAATATTTTCTTTTGAAGGTAAGGGATGAGCGCCTTGACAGAAAGTAATTTTTTTAAAATCAGCACCGACAACATCAATGACATTACCGCCGTTTAAACGTTGGCCAAGTAAATTTTCCAAAATTTTTGAAAACCGAGCCGATCCCTTGCCAAAACCAATCAGAAAAATTCGCTTAAGTTCTTTTAGGTTAAAATCTTCCGATTGAATCGTCAGCTGATCGCGATCAAGATCAAAATTTTTTTTAAGAACATTTTCAGGCTGAATCGCGTCCAAGGCCGCCTCGACCAGGCTCAAAACAACTTCCCTTTCTCTTGTTTTGGCCAAAGATTGGAAATTTTTGATTAAACTCATTTTTATAAAGTTTGGTTGAAATTATTATTTTAAACCAAGTTAAATTTTTCTTATAATTAAATTAGTTTGATTAACTAGATGACAAGATGTCTAGTTGCTAATTTAAGGAGGTGAATCAGTTGTCTTGGTTTAATCGCACCCAAAAACAAAAAAACGAAGAAGGAGAATGGCCGAATCTTAACAAAATTATCGCTACTCTCACTAGCGCCAGACTATTCTCCGACAATGAGTCATCGATCTTCCAGTATAATGATCGATGGCAGCAAATCAAACTGGCTTCGACGCCAATATTTGTCAAAACCCTAAACCATTACATCGAGTTGGAAGAGAAAAAAATCGCTTATCAAGCGCCTGGCCAGTGTCCAGTCGTTTGTTGGCGATCAAGACTGGTTGGCTATTTTGACAAAAATGTTAGCCAGGAAAAGTTAGCAGAGGTAATCGCTTTTAAAATCAAAGCCTGGCGTCAACCTGAACCGCTCAACCAGTGCACAATCTCGTCCAATCTGATCGAGGAAGCGTCTTATCGCTACGGTCCAACACAATTTAAAGAAAATGACTGGGTCTACCAGAGCGAACTCAAAGGCGGCCTGAACGTCTTTGAAGGCAAGGGGAAAATTTTCTTGGGGGCCGAAACCGTCTACTCGTTTAGCTACGAAGGCGGATTAGTTAAACTCAAATAATAACTCAAGAACGGTTAATTTAAATCAACCGTTCTTTTTTATTTTCTCGAAATAAATTGATTATCCTTTAGATAAAAACGCCAAAGTAGATTTCTATCTTCGCCGGCGTAATCAATGCCGATCCGCTTTGCCCTGACAATATTATTTCGGCGAACGCACGTTTTTAAAAGACCGTTCCCCTTCTTTTGAGATTGAAAATAATTCTTCGCTTGAATTGATTTGATCTCACCCGGTAAAATTCGAGTCAGCCAAATCCTTTTACTCGCAGTTAAATCCTCGGCCCAAAAGGATCGATTAAGTCGAAATTCGCGGCAAAGCTTGCCCGGGCCATTAGTCTGGCTTAAATTTAGAATCGGCTCAAGCGCCCGAATCAAAACGCATTCGGGTCGGCCGGTCCGGGCTGTTGTTATATTTAATTGATAATGTAAACCATAAACCAAATAAATATAAATATGGCCGCCACGGAGGTACTCGGCCAAATTTCGATCGGTCACTCTTGATTCCCCGGCCAAAATATTTTTAACAAATTCATTTTGATTTGAAATATAATTTTTTATCCTTGGCCAATTTTTTTCCAGAATATTCATTTTTTCTTTCAAACTCTGACCTCGAGACGAATAAGCGTGCGAGGCCTGATCGATCGGACCGACATAAGCCTCAGTTTCAACAATCCGACCGATTAAAAATTTATCCCGCCAGCGCCTGATCAAAAACTTCCCCAATAAGTCTTTAGCCACTTTTAAAGTTGGCCTTTGGAAAAACTCTCTTTTTAATCTCATTTAAATTAAAAGATTTTATCAAAAAAAGGGCGAGAAGATTTTCTCGCCCAAAAACCAGACCGATACGACTCAATCGGTCGCCGGCGGATCATCGTACTCATCAGTCGGCTCGGTTTCAACCGGAATGACTCCATCGTTAAAGCCAAAATCGTCATCGTTATCGAAAAAATCGGTCAGAAAGTCCGCTCGGTGCGGTTCGTACGGTTGTGGTTCGCCGAACATTTTTTTCTCCTTTCGCGTGCTTTGAGACAAATTTGTCCCAACAAGGAATTTATTTATTTAAATTCCTTGCCCCGACAAACTAAAAAGGCCGGTCGACCGGCCCTTGATTTGAAAAAATAATTTTTAAATCAAATCAAAAGCCGGCTTCGCCAGCCAAAATAACCAAAATATTTTTAAAATCTTTGCTCATTGACGATTCTTTAATTATAACAAAATAAACCAAACAAAGTCAAGGGCCAAGCCAAACCGTCAACATAAACAAGATTGGCCGGCGGCCTGAAAAAACTCTAGTTGAGTCGGATAAAGTTAAAATTCTCTTAATTCCAAAAATTATCTTGGAAACAATCAAAGCTAAAGCAAAAAAACAAACAGAGACCGCAGTCAAACTTTATCTCAAACTTTTTTAAATATTCTCAAAATAATCCTTAAAGACTGAATGAAAATTTTGTTTTATCTTTAAAACTTTCAAAATTTTCGAATTGGTGGCTTCAAAATTTTTTTATTAAAATTTTGAAAAATTTTCGGGTTTAAGGCTTAAATATTTTTATCTTAAAATTTTGAGCAAGATTGATGGTTGGCCAATTAACTCGCCTCGATCTAAATAAAAATCAATCTGATCATCAAAATAAACTTTAGCTTCTTTGATTGTTCGGGCGGACGGTTTGTTTTCAATATTGGCGCTTGGCGCGATTATTGGCCCGGTTTTTTTAATCAAATCTATCAGCCATTTTTCTTGAGGCAAACGAAAGGCTAAGCTGTTATTTTGACGAGTAAGATGCCAAAATTTTTTATCCGAGCAGAAAAAAATCAAACTGACTCGGCCCGGCCAAATCTTTTTTGTAAAATCTTCCGTCCTCCGATCAATCTTTATTTTGAAAAGATCTAATTGTTTAATTGAACCGATCAAAACTATCACGGCTTTTTTCTTGTTTCTTTTTTTAATTTGGTAAACTCGCTCAACCGCTTTTTTATCCAAAGCCTTGGCAACCAAACCGTAAATTGTGTCAGTCGGGATAACACCGATTTTACCTTTTTTAATCAAATCACCAACCTTAATTAAATTTTTTCGGTTAAACTTTAAAATTTCGGACATTTTTTATTTTATTTTTTCGTTTAAGGTCTCTCAGACGATATTATTTTAAATATAAATTTAAATTCTGGCTTTTTTGTTTCATTTTAGCTTAGATAATGTTTTTAAAACATACTTATCGGCTATCGAAGACATTGACGGCTTAGTTTCGCCAGGTATAACAATCTTACCGCATAACAAAAAACAGCCTTGTTCTTAAAATAACAAGACTGTTTTTTGAAAAACGAAAATTATAAAATTATGATTTGACCGCCTCTTTTAACTCCTTGGCCGGAGTGAAACGAGCAACTCGAGTTGCCGGGACCTGAACCTTCTCGCCAGTGCGAGGATTTAGAGCCTCTCGCGCCTTTCTGTCTCTAACTTTAAACGTGCCCAAACCGGCAAATTTAACGTTAACGCCTTTTTTTAAATTCGCGGTGATAAACTCGCTAATATGATTAAGAATATCGACCGCGGTTTTCTTCGATAAATCTAATTTTTCGCTGATATCCTTTGCCAAGTCTTCTCTTTTAACTGTTGGCTGAGCCATTTTTTGATTAAAAATTCTTTTTAATTCGACTGAATTAATGTTTAATTATACCACTGTTTTTTATTTAACCAAATTTTTGTCAAGCTATTTGGCAAATTCAACCGCTCTTGTTTCTCTAATAACAATAACTCTAATTTCACCGGGAAATTTAAGTTCCTGCTCTATCTTTTTCACTATATTTTTAGCCGTTTTCAACATCTCAAAGTCGTTAATAATGTCTGATTTGACAAAAACCCTCAATTCACGGCCGCCGCTGATGGCGTAAGACTTATCCACACCCTCAAAATTATTGGCGATTTTTTCGAGTTCGGAAAGTCTTTTAATATAAATCTCGGTTGTCTCCGATCGAGCGCCCGGCCTTCTCGCTGAGAGCGCGTCAGCGGCTAAAACGACAAAAGCTTCCGGCGTCGCGAACGGATAAGTTTCGTGATGAGATCGCATCGCCAAAATGACTCTATTATCAATACCATACTTTTCCAAAATCTTTATGCCGATCTCAAGATGCGTCCCTTCAATTTCATGGTCAACCGACTTGCCAATATCATGGAGAAAGCCGGCCTTCTTCGCCACCTCTTTGTCCAAACCAAGTTCTTCGGCGATCATCCGACTAAAAAAAGCCACCTCAATCGAATGATTCAAAACATTCTGACCATAGCTAGTTCGAAATTTCAACCGACCGATTAAATATAAAAGTTCATCGGGCAAATCCAAAATGCCGACTTCGTAAGCGGCATTGTTACCCGCCTCACGCGATTCTTCCTCGATATTTTCTTTTGAGCTCGCGACCGTTTCTTCGATCGCGGCTGGATGGATTCGACCATCTTTCATCAACTTTTCCAAAGCGACTCGAGCGATTTCGCGCCGGACCGGATCAAACGAAGAGATTGTCACGATCTCGGGCGTCTCGTCAACAATCAACTCAACACCGGTTAATTTTTCAAAATGCCTGATGTTCCTGCCCTCCTTGCCGATAATCCGACCCTTGATTTCCTCGTTGGGTAAATTAACCGACGTCATCGTTATCTCGGTCGCAACCGATCGAGCGTAGCGAGGTAGAGCCTCCAAAATGACGTCTAAACCCTTTTTTTCAACCTCTTCACGCTGATAATTCAAAAGTTTGTTCAAACGTTCTTTCAAATCCTCTTCAGAATCCTTTTCGACTTTTTTAAAAATTATCTCCAAGGCCTCAGGTTTAGTCATTGAAGCGATCCTTTCAATCTGGTTCGAGACATCTTTTTCTTTATCTTCAACCTCTTTTAATCTTTTTTCGATCTCTTCGTTTTTTTGTCTCAGATCGGTTTTAATCTGATAAAGTTCTTTTTCTTTTAAATCGAAAAATTCTTCTTTTTTGATCGCCCTTTCTTCGCGATTTTTTAAATCAACCAGAGTTCTTTCCCGTTCATCTTTGGCTTTTTCAAGAATGGCCAAGGATTTTTTCTCCGCCTCCAAGACTATTTCTCTTTCTTTTCGACTCGCTTCTTCAAGTCTCTGTTTAATTTGATATTCAATTGTCTCAGCTTTTTTCTGAGCAAAAAAATATCTAATAAAGAAACCAATAAACAGACCAACGCCGAAAAGAATCAACGCGATTGGATTCATTTAATTTAGAGCTCGGCCAATCTTTTAACCAAAACGATCGCTTCAGTTTCAGTCCGATTAAATTTAAATAAAATTATTTAGATTGGATTATTAAACGGAATAGCCAGAAACAACTCGATAAAAAATTTTAACGATCATTTTAACGAACCTTGTCAGTTTTGAAATTAATTAAAGTTTGGTCGAGTTTTATTATTTAAACGCGACTTAATTGTGCTTTTATTGATTATAATATAATATTAAAAAATGTCCAAGAAAGTTTTGCTCATTATTCTCGACGGTTGGGGTGAAGGTCAGGCTAACTTTTCCAATCCAATCCACGTCGCCAAGACGCCTACCTTTGATTTTCTTAGAAAAAACTTCCCCTTTTTTCTTCTTCAAGCGTCGGGAATAAGCGTGGGCTTACCTTGGACCGAGGTTGGCAATGGCGAAGTCGGCCACTTAACCATTGGCACCGGCCGAGTCTATTACCAAGACTATCCCCGCGTAACGTTAGCAATCAAGTCCGGCGATTTTTTAAAAAATAAAACGCTTGAACTCGTGCTTGACCACGCCAAAAAAAATCAGAGCCGCGTTCACTTAGTCGGCCTTTTAACCAAAGATATTATTAACGCCGCTTTTGATCATATTGTCGCTCTAATTGATTTTTTTCAAAAAAATAATTTTGATAATTTTTATCTTCATCTTTTCTTGGACGGCCGCGACAGTCCCTCTCAATCCGGCTTTGAATTAGTTGAAAAAATTAAAAAAGTTTTGGCGGAAAAGGGCGCGGGTAAAATTGCCAGCCTGATCGGCCGAAGCTACGCTATGGACAAAAATGAAGATTGGGGAATAAGGACCGAACGAGCTTTTAATTTAATCGTCGACGGCATCGGTCGGAAAATAACCGACCTGAATAAATACTTTGAACAAATTTACTCCGACTACGATTTTAATGACAGCAATCTCGAACCAATTTTAATCGAACCAGACGGAATTATTCAAAACAACGATTCGGTTTTCTTTTTTAACTTCAGGGCTGACGGCATAGTTCAATTGGCCAGCGCTTTTATTGATCCGAAATTTAATCACTTTCCCCGACCCGACCGCACCAATCTTTTAATCGCTTCAATGACGAAATATTTTGACCAAATTGATTATCCCGTCGCCTTCCCGCGCGAAAAAATCAATATTCAAATTAGCCGAATTATTTCCGAACACGGCCTTAAACAAATCAAACTGGCGGAAAAAGTCAAAACCGCACATATAACCTATTTTTTTAACGGCTTTTACGATACGCCTCACCCAAACGAATTTTGGAAAATTTTTCCCGCGGCCGAAAAAAATTTGGACGAACAACCGCTGATGCAAAGTGAAATAATTGTTAGAAGCGTGATCGAACTACTAAACGAGGACGACTACGATTTTATTGCCGCCAACTTGGCCGCACCCGACATCATCGCCCATACCGGCGACTTTAATCTCGGCGTTCAAGTGGCCGAGGGCACTGATCGTTTGATTACCTTAATTTTTGAAAAGATTCTAACCAAACCAAACTGGACGATGCTGCTCACGGCCGACCATGGCAATCTTGAAAAAATGATCAACACTAAAACCGGTAAAAAAGACACTGGTCACAACTCCGCCCCTGTCCCAACCTATATCGTCAGCGCTGATCTCGAAAAAGAAAAATCAACGCTCGAAATCAACCGCGCCAACAAAAAAATCATCGGCACCTTAACCGACATTGCTCCGACAATTCTAAGTTTGATGAACTTGGCTATTCCGGACGAAATGAAAGGTCAAAATCTTCTTGATTTAAGATGAAGATTGATCTCAATCGAATCCCGGGGAAAACCGGTGTTTATATTTTTAAAAACAAACGTCGCGAACCAATCTACATCGGCAAGGCGGTTAATTTGAAAGAACGAATTAAAAACCATCTTCAAAGTCTTGAACCAAAAACAAAATCATTCTTAGCCGAGGCGGCGGTGCTTGAATGGTTAAATCTTAAATCTGAAACCGAGGCGTTCTTAAAAGAAAACGAGTTGATTAAAAAATTTCAGCCAAAATATAACCAGCGCCAACGAGACGATTCGCGCTTTTTTTATCTCGGTCTAACTAAAGAAAAACTACCGAAGGTTTTTGTCACCCATCAGCCCGGCCAGGAAAAAAATCCGGCGGAGTTCATCGGTCCATTCGTCGATGGCCAAATATTAAAAACCATCTTAAAAATTATTCGAACCGGTTTACCCTTTTGCGCCTGCCTTCAACCCCATCGAAAAGAATGCTTAAATTCAATGATCGGGCTTTGTTTTGGTTGGTGTTGCCAAAAAGATGAACAGACGCGTCTAACCAAGACAAAAATAAAACTTTACGCCAAAAATATTACAGTATTAAAAAAAATTTTGACCGGCCGGAATAAACTTGAAACAATTAAAAAAAATTTACTCGGCCAACTTGAGCAAGCTTTGGCCAAAAATGATTTGAATCAGGGAACAAAATTAAAAAAAGAAATTGAGGCGATTAACCGACTGACCTCGTATCGTTTTTTCGACCAAACCGGCGCGGCCGACGAAAAAACGAAAAGAATAAAAAGTCTGGAAGAACTTCGATTGATTCTAAAAATGAATAAACGACCTTACTTAATCGAAGCTTATGATATCTCTCATTTCGCCGGCAGCGCCAAAGTTGGCGTTATGACGCTCTGGCGCGACGGCTTTTATAATTCCGCCGGTTTAAAAAAATTCAAGATCAAACTAATTGGTCCAGCCGACGACCCTCGAATGATCTACGAAATCTTAAAAAGACGACTGAAACATTCTGATTGGGAAAAACCGGATTTGATTTTAGTTGACGGCGGCCGGCTTCAATTTAAAAAAGCCCGTCAAGCTCTGGTTGAACAAAAATATGATAAAATTAAATTGATTACCTTAGCCAAACCCCATCAAGAAATATTTTACAATCAAAATCGAGCGTCAATTCGGTTAGAATCGTTAAATCTGGGATTAAAAAATTTGATTTTGGCGATTGATCAGAAAACCCATCAAGAAGTTATTGCCTTCCATCGAAAATTAAGAAATAAAATAGATTAAATCAAAAATTAAATTTTAAAAACAAATGGCAAAATTGATTGACATTATCACCGCCATAACCGGCATCAGTTTAATTATTCTGGTTTTGCTCCAACAACGCGGCGAAGGTTGGGGCGCTCTTTTTGGCGCCAGCGGTCAAGACACATTTTTTCAAAGACGCGGTTTGGAAAAATGGGTTTATCAGTTAACCTGGATCTTGGCCGGCGTTTTTATCGTTTTGTCGATTATCCGTTTAATGGTTTAATCTCTCTGAATGGGTAAAATCATTTTACGGCAAACAAACGAGCTGATCTAATCTGAAAAAAACTTTAAATAAAAAACGGTCTAAAACTTTTAGCGCCCATAGCTCAATCGGAAGAGCGGCGGTCTTCTAAGCCGTAGGCTGGAGGTTCGATTCCTCCTGGGCGCGCCAAACTGGACTTCGTCATTTTTTTTCGAGGCACGATTCTGATTAAATAATTCGAGTAAATGATAATAATTTTTGATGCTAAAATTAATAAATGAAACGAAAAATTATCATTGTGTCGCTGAGATTTTGGTCAAAACTGATTCTTTTTAAATACAAACCAAAAATAATCGCGCTGACCGGTTCAGCCGGCAAAAGCAGCGCGAAAGAGTTGCTTTATTTAATTCTCAAAGAAAAGTATTATGTTTTTCGCAACCACGCCTCGCTCAATAACGAAATCGGCGTTCCTCTAACCATTCTTTTAATCGACTGGCGACCGGGTCGGAGTTTGAAAAATTGGTTGAACGTTTTTAAGCAGGGATTGAAATTATTTTTTTGTTCAATCCCCTACCCCAAAATTTTAATTATTGAAACTGGCGTTGAACACCCAAACGACATGGGCTACCTCCTCAGTTTGATTAAACCTGAGGTCGGCGTTTTCACCGCCTTGGGCGACCAGCCCGCGCATCTTCAATTTTTCCCCACGATCGAATCGCTCGTTGACGAAAAAGGCATTTTAATTCAACGTCTGGCTAAAACCGGCTTAGCTATTTTAAACCGCGACGATAAACGAATCTGGTCGCTCCGAGAAAAAACCGCCGCGACGGTTTTTAGTTTCGGTTTTGATCAAAAAGCCGATGCGATTGTTAAAAATGTAAGCGTTGGCGTCAAAAACGGTCTTGATTTTGAGCTAACTCTTTTTAATCAAGAACAAATTGAGCTAAATTTTAAAAATAGCGTCAATGAAAGTTTAGCGCTTAACGCTGCCGCGACTTGTTTAATTGGCAACTGGTTCGGCTTAACTCCTCTCAAAATGAAAGAAAGTTTTGCTGGTTTTCAAGATTTACCCGGACGATTAAAATTATTTCGGCCGCCTGGGCAAAATTTTTTAATTATCGACGACAGCTACAACGCCTCGCCCATTTCCTATCAAAAACTGATTGGGACGGTTAAAAAACTACCCGGTCGAAAAATCGCCGTTTTTGGCGATGTTCTTGAAGCCGACTCGGCCGCGGAAAAAATTCATCGCCAAATTGCTCAAACCGCCGACGATATTTTCGAGACGGTTGTTTTGATCGGTCCACGACTAAAACTTTTCGCTGCGCCGATTTTCCAACACGCCAAAATCTTAATCTTCGAACCGAACCAATTCGATCAAATCCACGCCGACCTAATTGAAATTCTTCAACCTGACGACCTAATTATTTTTAAAGCCGCCCGGGCTTTCCATCTTGAAAAGTTAATTAAAAAATTTATTGGCTCAAAAACAGACTTAGTCGATTGTTTTTGCGAGTATCGACCGAACTTTCACTCGATCAAATTCGATCGGAACAAAAAATGTCAATAAAATAATTAAATAAGAATATTAAAGAATCATTCGAACGCGGACAAACTTAAATTAAAAATATTCGTTCATTAAAAATCATAATAAATCACCAATGCCAAAAAAAATTCGGATCGCGCTAATCGCCGGCGGTCAATCGGGCGAACATGAGGTTTCGCTCCAATCGGCTCATTCGATTATAGACGCCTTAAACCAAAAGAAAAAATATAAAATTAATGTCATCGGTATCGCTAAAAACGGTCGGTGGTTGATTTATCCCGATCTTAATTTTCTTCTTTATCACGATGATCCGAAGCGAATCAGATTGAAACCAAACGGTCAGCCAATCGCTTTGACTAAAGGCAACAAGCCGGGTCAGGCAAAAATAATCAATCTTAAAGCCAAGGACGCGATTAAAATAATCGATCTGGCTCTGCCGATTCTTCACGGTCCTTTGGGCGAAGACGGCACAATTCAAGGTTTTTTAAAACTTCTCAATATTCCCTTTATTGGTTCAAGCGTGATCGGTTCGGCTCTGGGTATGGACAAAGAAATAATGAAACGGCTTTTGGCTCAGGCCGATTTGCCTATAGCCAAGTTTCTAATTTTGTCAGAATCGGACAAAAAGCTTAATTTCGCCAAGGTTAAAAAAATTCTAGGCGCGCCCGTCTTTGTCAAACCAGCCAATCTTGGTTCGTCCGTCGGCGTCAGTAAAGCTAAAAACGAAGCTGAATTTAAACAGGCGGTTAAAATCGCTTTTGATTACGACCGGAAAATTATCATCGAAGAAAACATCAAGGGCCGCGAAATTGAATGCGCCGTTCTCGGCAATCAAAAACCAATCGCTTCCTTGCCCGGCGAAGTCGCGCCGAACCACGACTTTTATTCATACCAAGCGAAATATCTCGACGTCAACGGCGCGACTTTAAAAATTCCAGCCGACCTGCCTCCGAACCTGACTAAAGAAATCCAGACTTTGGCGATTAAAACTTTCAAGACGCTCCAAGCCGAAGGTCTTAGCCGCGTCGACTTCTTTCTCAAAGCCAATGGTAAAATTATTATCAATGAAATCAACACCATGCCCGGCTTTACTCGCATCAGTATGTATCCGAAGCTTTGGACTATCTCGGGCTGGTCTTACTCGAAACTAATTGACCGTTTAATCGAACTCGCCCTCGAACGGTTTAAACAAGAGCAAAAACTTCAAATAAACTTTTCTCTTTGAATCGTTCTTTTTAACTCATCAGCCAAAAAATAAACTTGATCTGGCCGAGTTAAAATATTTGTAGGCAAATTATAAATTAACCTTGATAATGTTTCAGCCCTGGGCGCGTCGCCATAATAATAATTAAAACGATCAAAACGTTTAATCAAAGGGAAAAGAACCGATTGATACCAATCGCCGAGATAAACGCCACGACTTCTCATCGCGGCGATAATTTTTTTTGGTTCATTCAAAGTCATGGGATAACGAAGATAACAAAAATTCGCCTCAACGGAATAATCGCCAAAAGGCAACAAACCCTGGCTTAGGTAAATTTGGCCGAGTTGACACCGATGATCATTTAATCGAACCAATTTTCTAATCTGATTGAACCCGATCAGGACGAAAGCGTTTGGCATTTTTGTTTTGAACTGATTCAACCTTTTACCGTTTTTTTCGTCTAAAGAAATTTCCGCCGGGGCCAATTTGAATTTTCTGAAAAAATTTAAACCAATCTTGCCGCCATTAAAATAACGCCGACGGAAACCGCTCATAACCAAACTTGATAATAATCGCCTTCTTATCCAAAAAGCGGAAGGATAAGCCAATTTTTGATAAAAAAGATCAAACTCAGCCGCCAAAACCGGTTGGTTAAAAATAAGGGCCGCGCCCGAAAGACTTGAAACGGCATCAGCTTGGCCAAAACCCAATAAAGCGACATCGCCAAAATTACCCAAAAACCGATCCTGAAATTTTGAACCAAAACAATCAGAAATATTCTCAATCAGTAAAATTTTATTTTCCCTGGTTAAAGGAATAATCTGACTGAGATCGTTTGGCTGGCCAAAAGTATTTTGCGTTATCAAAATTCCAACTCGATCGCTGATTTTTTTCTTTAAACTCTCAAGATCGAAATTTAAAGAATTTTTTCCCAAGTCGAGAAAAATCGGCTGACCGCCGGCGGCCATAATT
>JAMCWY010000012.1 GCA_023480925.1 Patescibacteria group bacterium | reverse complement strand
TTTTTCTTTTGGCGGCTATTTTCTTTTATGGTATAATATATTTAAAGTTTGGACTAATCAGATGCTATAATTATTTTAGAATTTAATTAAAATTAATTAATTAAAAAATGACCGAACAACCACCAAGAAGAGAACAACCGCCAAAAGAAAAAAACGAAGAGGAAGAGACAAACCAAGTGGAGGAAATAAAAGGAACAAAAGAAGAAAAAGAAGAAAAAGAAGAAAAAGAAGAAAAAGAATCTTCTTCGATTGAAAATTCACGAAGAGAATTAAAGATAAAAAAATTATTAGAATTGCATCGAGCTATTTATGAATTGAAATCTATTGACAAAGAAAATAAAGAAAAACTTTATTTTGGAATAAAACGAAGAATTGACGCGAATGAAAATAAATTGACGCAGGAAGAATTTAATGGAATAGTCGAGGAAGAGGTCGTGAAAATATCTGGGATATCAGAAGAAAGCCGGCAGAAAATCATAGAGATAATCATAGAGTCACAAAATAATTATCCGGAAAGTGAAGCTCAATTTTTGGAATTGAAGAACGTAGAAGAAATTAAGTCGTATCTTTATTTAAAAACTGGCGACGAAAGTTTAAGGGATGATTTTGAACGTTTGATTAGTCAAAAAGGTATCAGATGGTTTCGTTTTTGGCCGCCGGGAGTTTTTCCGAAAGGTCAGTTATATGGCCGAAGTGAAAAAAGCCAAGTAATTTTAGGCGGGTATAATAATTTTATTGATAATTTAGGAGAAGGAGATTCTACTAAATTTGTTTTTAATAAAGAAATTTTTAATCAATTGCCGGCTAGCGTTAAAGGCAGGGCGGGAGAGATTGGCTTGGTAGAAAAAGGCGATAAGTATAGATTTGAAATTGGTTCTGAAGATTTAAAAGATATAATCGAACGATTGCTGGTTTCTAGCGCGGCAATAACTAAACTTCAATTTGAAGTTGGTAAATTATCAACAGAGGCGAAAGATTTAGTTAAAAAAATTAAAAAACAATATTCAAATTCGCCTGAAATCGTTAATTCGATCGAATTGCTTTTGATTATGTTTGAAGATCAATATAGAGGATGTCTTAAGCGAGGAGCTAGTCAGGCTGAGTTAGAAAAAATTAGAAAAATGGGAAAAGAGTTGATTGAATTTCTAGAAGGTAATTTAAGCGCGGAACCCAAAGGCTTGATCGAAAAGTTTAAAAAGTGGGCTAAAGATAATGGCGGGACGATTTTGAATTTGTTTGGCACGAGCGTGTTGATGTGGTCAGCGGTTTTCGCTTTTTACCTGCCGGTTTGGATTATTGAACAGGGAGAGGCGGCGGCCAGGGGCGCGGTTAGAAAATAAATTTTTTGGATAAGATTTTTGTTTTTGGTTAAAAAATTATTCAATCAAAAATTCAAGGGCGAGTTAGATAAAAAACTTGTTTAAATTGTGCTAAAATAAAGTAGTAATGGCGATCGAGAGGATAAAAAAAGAATGGGATAAAAATAAAGAATTGGAACCAAGCGCTGACCCGAATTTAAATTTGCGCGAAATTTTGGCGGATAAAAACAACTCTGAATTATTTGGAACGCTTTTGGACAAAAAAAATGAAAATGACTTGGGTCAAAAATTAGTTAAGGGCGAATTAAAGCCGGAAGATTTAAAACAACTTGAAGGTTACCGGAACGAGTTCGTCAAGATTTTAGACGATTCAAAAAAAGTCAACGAGATGTTGGATAGCAGAGTTTTAAACGGCGTCATCACCCGCTCGCCCAATCTTCAAACGCTTAACCATCTTGTCGGCCAAGATGGTATTCAGCGGACAGTGGCGAAGAAGTTAAATTTTCTGGCGATTGAAGACAAAGATCATTTCGATCAAATTATAAATTCGTTTGAGCGGGTTCAAGAGCAAAAGTCAGCCGAAGCGGAAAAAGACGAAGAGATCAAAAAAATTTGCGCTCAATATAGTGTTTCCGATCGTGACTTGGGCGATGTTTTAAAAATCGACGATACCAATAAGAGATTGATTCAAATCCGCGGCCTGATCAAAAAGCGAATGTCTTTCGGGGGATTGTTTCAAAATCGAGAGATTAGCCGCCGGGCCGAAGAATTAGACCGGCGCGATGACATTGTCGCGTTATTGGCCGAGGCGGATAAGACGATGTTGAGTTTGGGTGATTCTTTATCGCTTTCAATTGGCAACAATGACGAGGTTAGGCGCGAGTTGGTTTCGTTTTTGCGCGGCGAGGATAAATCAAAGCGAGAAGAAGGAGAAACTGAAATGAGTTTTAAAGAGTCAAAAGAACTTTATCTGTCTCAAAGCGATCTTGAGGCCGCCTGGCAACGATTTGTCGGCGATTCTAACGATAAAGAGTTGGTCGGCCGCGCTCAAAAAAATGATTTGGTCGCGAAAGGCGAACTCCAAAATTTATTTGTCCAAAACTATCTTGGCGACAAAAACAAAAAAATAAAGAAAAAGGGTTTTTGGTATAAACTGCTCGAGGCGTTCATGGCCAAGTTGGCGAGCGGTTTTGATTTGATTCCAGCCGAGCCGAACGGCGGTCAGGCAAAAAGCCAATGACTAATATAAGTTTTTCTTATCTTTATCAAGAGTTTGTCGAACTTTTATCAAAGGGCGATGAAAATGAAGCGAAGCAATTTCTAGTTGATCACTTTAACGATTTACCCAAAGATGTCCAAGACGATATTATTATGGCCTTTTTCGAGGAGGGTTTGAGTTTGGCCGCGATTGAAGCGGACGAGATAGACAAATTTCAAAAAGAAAGGTTGGAAGAAGTTGAAGTTTTAGAAAAAATAAAAAAATCTCTCGAGGATAAAATTAAATTGATCGATCTAAAAAAAGAAGCGACGGACGAGGCGAAGGAGTAATCGAAAGATTGAAATTGGCTATTGTTGCGGTAAAATAGAATAAGATGTCAAAACGAAGGTGGAAACAGTTTTTTTACGGACTTGTTTTCTTTTTAATCTTTTTTGCTTTAATCGGGCTGGTCGCTTTTAAATGGAACGGTTCGAAAGTATGTTTAACTCAAGCTCAGAGAAATCAAGTCGCCGGCGTCGGCTGTAGCGGTAGTTGCCAAACTTGTCAGACGGCGATGGCTCGGATTAAAATTGAATCGGCCAACGTCATTCTTTACGCTGATGGTACGATGGACTTATACGCCCAAGTCAGCGATCGAGACCAGGGCCACGGCCTCAAAAATTTTTCTTACCAATTTTTGGTTCAGGGCAATCAGCCGAACCAGGCCGAAGTTTTTGCCGGTCAAAGTTATGTCTTCCCGAGTGAACAAAAATACGTGATTGAAAGTAATTTAAAACAGCCAAATTTTTTCGTCGCCAAAGTTAGTTTTAACCTAAATTTCAACCAGGCCGATTGGTTGCCGTTAGCCTCGGCCAACTCGAACGTCGCGATCAATCTTTTAAACAGTCAGTTTAAAAATAAAACTTTGTCTTTCGAAGTTAGTAATGGCGGATCGATTGTTTATAAAAAAATCAACTTAAACTTTTTAATCTTGGATCAAAATAATAATATTATCGGCACGGCCAAAAGTTATCTTGATCAACTTCAACCGCTCGGCCGGTATCAAGGTATTTTAAATTTACCGCCCCTAAGCGGTCAACCGGTTAATTTGATTTTTCAACCCGATTCAAATCTCTATACCGATTGACAATGAAGATCGCTTTGATATTGGTTTTTTTTATGTTGATTAGCTTGGTTACGCTTTTTTCGATTGGTCGCCAAACCTTATTCGAGCGCCAATTGATTTTTTGGTTGGCCGGCTGGCTGATTTTTTTCAGTTCTTATTGGATTAGTTATAAAAATGTTTTTCGTCGGCCTTACTTTGGTCTCGTTTTGGCGATTGTTATCATTCTTTTGGTCGGCGTCTTTTTTCTCCCCTCGCATTTTCGTTCCGGTTTGAATCGGGGCTTTGGTTCTTTCCAGCCGTCGGAATTCGGCCGAATCGGTCTTTTGTTAATTCTGAGCGTTTTTCTGGCGAAGTTTTCTTCAAAGCTAAATCAAGATCGGTACCTCCTTTTGAGTTTTATTTTGGTTCTGCCGCTGATTCTGCTTATTTTACTTGAACCGGATTTCGGCACGGCTCTTATTTATTTTCTGACTTGGTTTTTTAGCGTTATTGGTTTTATGAGTAAAAAACAATTTTTCCGCTGGGGCCTGATCTTAATTTTAATTTTTATTATCGGCTGGTTTTTTGTTTTTAAACCTTATCAAAAAGAAAGAGTTTTAACCTTATTCTCGTCCAACAAGGATGTCCTTGGTAGCGGTTATAATTTGCGTCAACTGAAAATTACGATTGGTTCGGCCGGAATTTTCGGCCGGGGTTTGGGCGGCGGAACTGAGGCGCGACTTGGTTTCTTGCCTTCAAGCCAAACCGATTTTATTTTAGATAGTTTTGTCGAGGAGTGGGGTTTGGTCGGATTCGTCTTTTTCTTATTTTTGGTTTTTTTGTTTCTTCGAACCATCTACGTCGAGTCTCGGTTTGTCGCCGATCCTTTGGCAAAATCTTTCGCCTTTTTGCTTGTGGTTCAATTTGGTCTGAGGTTTGTTTTAATGACCGCGGTTGACGTCGGTCTTTTCCCGATTATGGGTGTCCCTGTGCCGTTTTTAAGTTACGGCGGTTCTTATCTAATCTCTGATTTTATTCTTTTGGCGATTTGGCGAAGTTTTCAGACGGCCTAAAATTTTATTTAGATTTAACCAGTTGGCGATAGATGCCGTCGTATTCGGCTAAGGTTTTTTCAATCGAATATTTTTTTGCTTCAACTAATGCTTCTTCCGAAAATTTCTGGCGAAGTTGAGGTTGGTCAATAAGAGACAAGGCCTTATCGGCAAAATTTTTATTCTGATCGTTTTCAAGAAGAAAACCAGCCTGATTGTCTTTGAATATTTCCGCCAAGCCGCCGCTTTTAATTCCGATCACGGGCAGGCCTGTCGCGAGCGCTTCAAGGACAACGATGCCTTGACTCTCCGCTTTTGAGGCGATCCAAAAAAACCAAGCTTGATGGTAAAGATCGATTAATTTTTGGCTTTGGGGCGGTACGCTTCCGATAAATTTAATCGCGCCCGACAATTTTTTGTTTTTAACGTACCGACGATAACGTTTTAAAAGTTTGCCGTCGCCGACGAAAATAAATGTCGCTTTAACTTTGGCTAAGATCAACTCGGCCGCTTTGATTAAAACGGAAATATTTTTTTCCGGATCGACTCGGCCAACGTGAAGAATGAGCGGTGTTTCTTTTTTGACCGTTCGGCCGACCTTGAATTGTTCCAAGTCAACGCCGTTTGAGACAACCAAGATTTTTTTCTCGATTCCCATTGAACTAAGTTCGTTTTTGACAAAATCGCTCGGGCAGGTGATTAAGTTAACTTGAGCGTAAAATTTTTTTAAGTAGTTAATTGTTTTCTTCCGACCGGTATTTTTCAAAAATTTCGGCAGATAACTTTCAATCATCGCCAGGGTGAAGTGGTGGGTGACGATGATGGGCAAGTGAAGTTTTTTCGCTTCAAAAATGACTTGGCGGGAACGAAAACCGGGATCTTGAATGTGAATTAGATCCGGTCGTTCGGTTTTAATGATTGAACAAATTTTTCGCGATGGCAGGGCGATTCGGAGTTTGGTCCGGAAGGGGTTAGGAAAAGAGGGAAAGGAAAAAATTTTTAGTCGACCGTTTTCTTTTTCTTCTTCTCTAAATTTAAAGCCGCTGCTGTTGGTGAACACGATAACCTGATTTTTATTTTTGATCAGATGATTGGTTAACTGAGAAACAAAAACGGAGACGCCGGAGATGTGGGGCGGAAAAGATTCCGAAACGATTAAAATTTTCATTGTCTTTTTAAGCCTTGAATTATTTTAACCGTAATTTCTTCTTTAATTAAATAAAGGCCAAGAAGATAGACGATAACGGCGCCGGGCAGGAGAATGAGAAGAGAAAAACTTTTTAAACTAATGAGGAACAAACTCATTCCGGCCGTGGCCAGCAGCGGTTTTGGCAGAAATGGCCAAAAGTCGAAGTTGACGTAACGCTGACTGACAGCGTGAGCGAAAACAAAGCCGAGGAGATTGGCCAGGGTCGTGTTGTAGCTGGCGGCGAGGAGGTCGAATTTTGGAATTAGAAGCAGATTGAGGCCGACATTGATCACAACCAAGATCAGGTCGAAAATCAACAGTTCTTTTCGCTTATCCAGGGCGATCAAAAGATTTGAGAGAAGGAGAAAAGGAAAGGTGCCGAGGAGAGAAAAGATAATTATGCGTAAGGCTGGGATTGAGGCGAAGTAAGCCGGTCCAAAAATAAGAAGAATAATTTTACTCGCTAAGATAAAAATGCCGAAAGTCAAGGGCAGCATCAGAATGATTGAAAGTTTTAAGCCCAACTCGGTCGTTTCTTTCAGTTTTTCTTTCTCGTGAATAAATTTTGACATCATCGGGAAAACGGCCAAGGCGATGCTTTGGGGAAAGAGGATTAAAAACTGGCTGATTTTGACCGACGAGGTGTAGAGACCGACTAAGCGGGGTGAGTGAAACCAGCCGAGAATAATCGAGTCGATAAAAATTAAAAGCAAGAGAAGAAAGTTGGACAGGGCGATTGGCAGGGCGGACATAAAAATTTGTTTTGTTTTTTCGAGATTGAATCTGGGCCGATAGTTTTTAAGAAAGGCTTTAAGAAAAAACAGGCCGAGGCCGAAGCCGATCGAGACGGAAACAAAGTAAGCGATCGAAAGCGAAAGGGGCGATCGAATTTGGCGAAGGGCGATAAGACCAAGTCCGAAAATTAAAAAGTTTGTCAGAAGGTGAAGGCCGCCTTGGATTTCCATTCGCTCTTGGGCTTGGAAGACGCCATAGCCGTATTCGCGCAGGACGTCAACGATCATCATCAAGCCGAGCAAGGGCACGATTGAAAGAGCGACCGGATCTTTAATAAAAAACCGATCGGCCAAAAAAATAATCAGATAGGAGATAAAACTAAAGCCAAGCGTAATGGTTGAGATAAGAGAAAATGTTTCGTAATCGTTTTTCTTTTTGGCCAGTTCGCGCGTCAAGATCGTGCTTAAACCGAATTCAGGCAAGAAGGAAAATATTAAAACAAAACTCATCGCCAAAGAAAAAGAGCCGTAGGCGGAAGCGCCCAAAAGTCTGGCTGAAACGATCACGATTAAAGCGCGAAAAAGGCCGGCGAGGAATTTTCCCGAAACCAGCCAAAAACTATTCTTAACCAAAGTTTGTTTGGTTGAGATGTTTTTTAAAATTAGGTCGCTTAATTTAGACATTTTAAGATTTTAAACGAAATTTAAACCCATTCGAGCAAAATCAAAAATTTTTTCGCCAAGAATAAAATTGATCATCTTAATTATAATCACCTGTGCTATAATCAATTAATTTTTATGATTAGTGATTAATTTATGATCAGTCGAATAATTTTTCAGGTTTTTCACGGTCACGAATTTTTTCTTTTTGCTTTTGATTACTTGAGTACAATTTTGGTCGCGGCGCCGCTAACGCTTTTTTTTATTCTTTGGTTTTATGACGGTCTGAAAAAAAATCATTTTGACTGGTATATTTTTTTCGAAGTTTGTTTGGGCTTGCTTTTGGCTCTTTTAATTTCCGAATGGTTGATCAAAAGTTTTCCCGAGCTGAGACCGATTAGCTACTATTACCCTCAATTCCAAAGTTTTGACAGTTTTCCTTCGCGTCACACCCTTTTTATCACGACGCTTGCTTTTGTCGTTTTTTACAATTACTTTGATTTCGGCCTGGCCTTGATTTTTGATTCAATTTTAGTCGGCCTTTTGAGAATTTTATCCTTGCGTCACTGGCCTTTTGATGTTTTAACCGGTTGGGTTTTGGGTTTCCTTATTGCCTTGGTCGCGATCGAGGCGGTTAAGTTTATTTTTCGGCGTAAAGCCAAGAAGGTCAAAACTAAAATCAAGGCTGGTTTTCAGAAAAATTAGGAAAAGAATTTTATTGGCCGTTTCTTTTTTGTCCGGGCTTAAAATTTTTTCCCGTTCATAAAATTGATTGATCAGTTTACTTAAATCCAAAATCCATGTCGTCAGGAGATTAACGCGAAAATCGAAAGCGATATCTTCGATCAGGTCGGGGAGTTGGTGCATCTTGCGCCAGAGAATTTGGTAATCCGGCTGGTTGAATAGTTGGTTAAAAGAGACAAGGGCGTTGGTCGTCGGTTTGATTCTGGCCGCTTTGGCTTTTTTGAGAATGCCGTTGATCCGGGCATAAGTGTAATGAATGTACCAGATAGGGTTGTCTAGAGATTCTTTTTTAATTAATTCAAGATCAAGCTCGACTTGGTTGTCCGGGCTTGAACGAAGAAAGATAAACCGGATCGGATCCGGACCAACCGCTTCAATCAGATCCGCCAGAGAAATATAGACGCCTTTTCTTTTTGACATCCGAATTAATTCTTGATCTTTGATTAGATGGACGAACTGGTAAATAATAAAATTGATTTCGCCTTTTGAACCAAGAATCAAATCCATCGCCTTTTTTAATCTCCGCGTGTGGTCAAGATGATCGGCACCGACGATGTTAATGGCCAATTTATTTTTTCGTTCGACTAACTTATTGTAATGGTACAAAAGATCGGAAAGGAAGTAAGTTTCTTCGCCGTTACTTTTGATTAGAACTTCATTTTTACTTTCGCCCGTCTGGCTTAGTTTTAACCAAAGAGCGCCGTCTTTTTTTTCGACCAAATTTTTTTTCTCGAGCAACTTTAAAATTTTTTCTTTAGGTTGGCCACGGTAAAGATTTGATTCAAAAAAATAATTGTCAAATTGAACGTCAAATTTCTTCAGCGGTTTTTTGATCAAATCTTTCAAAATTATATTGGCGGCGAACCGGCCAATTTTTTCCGGTTCCTTCAGTTTTAAAATTTTGTTTTTGTTCTCTCGGGCGATTGTTTTGACGTATTCGCCTTGATAGAAATTTTCCGCGAAAGGAATTAAGCCAAGTTGAGCTAGGCAAGTTTGGCCGAGAATTTTTATTTGATTGCCTCGATCGTTGACGTAATACTCGCGTTCGACCTTAAAACCGGTCAGTTTTAAAATTTTGGCGAGACAGTCGCCGATGACGGCGCCGCGGCTATTAGCCAAAGTCAGAGGACCGGTTGGATTGGCCGAGACGTATTCAACCAAAACTTTTCTACCCCGGCCGATTTTATTTTTTGAACCAGCCAAAATTTTTTTTAAGCCAATCTTATAATCTTGCCAAAGAACTTTTTGGTTCAAAAAAATATTAAGATAACCGTTCACGAGTTCGATTTTTTCGACCTCAAGCCAGCTTAAAATTTTATTTTGGAATAAGTCAAACGCTTGGCCAAGAGAAATTTTTTTTAGTTGGCTGACGAGAAAAAGAAGGTTGGTCGAGTAGTCGCCATGCTCGAGTTTGTCGCTTAAATTAAGCGCCAGCCGGGCCTTGATTATCTCGAAATCGTCAGCCAAAACTCGGTCAGCCAGCTTTTCCAATTTTTTTTTTAATTCGGTTTTATTCATTTGTTCCAATTTAATTTTATTTTGTCTCTAAATTTTTCTAATTATATTATATGGTTATTTATTAATGTTGTATAATTTTGTTATTAAATTAGGATTAAATTCGATGCGATGAAAAAAATTTTAACTGGCGTTAGGCCAACCGGCAGTCTTCATATTGGTCATTACCTCGCTTTTATTCCCGAACTTTTGGAACTTCAAAAAAAATATAAAGTTTTTTTGATGATCGCCGATCTTCACAGCCAAACTTATCCTTTTCCGTATCAGCCGCGGAATTTGGAGGAAAATGTTTATAATTTGGCGGCAGAGTTTATCGCCTTGGGTGTTGATCCAAAAAAAGTTTTAATTTTTAGACAGTCAGCCGTGCCCGCTCATCTTTCTCTTTATTGGATTCTTGGTTGTCTTGCCTCGGTTGGGGATTTAGAGCGAATGACGCAGTACAAAGAAATGCGCGAACGGTTTAAGGATCGATTTACTAGCGCCGGTCTTTTGATGTACCCGGTTTTGATGGCCGCCGATATTTTAATTTACCAGCCGGATTTAATTCCAATTGGCAAAGATCAATCTCAACATCTTGAAATGGCCCGAACTTTGGCTCAACGGTTTAATCATTATTTTGGTCAAACTTTTAGAATCCCCAACACGTACGCGCCGAAAGAAAACGGCCAGATTAAAAGTTTAGACGAGCCTTTGAAAAAGATGGCTAAGTCAAAGCTGGCCGGGGCTTTGTTTATTTTCGAATCGGAGAAAAAAATTGAGGAGAAAATCAAACGCGCGGTAACGGATTCGGGCAGTGAGATTTTATACGAACCGGATAAAAAACCCGCCATTAGCAACTTGATGATAATTTACAAGGCCTTAACCCAGAAAACCTTCGCCGAAATCGAAGATGAGTTTAGAAATCGAGGTTATGGCGATTTAAAAAAAGCTTTAACCCGAGAGTTTTTGGGTTTTTTTAAAAAAGCTCGGCAGAGAAAAGAGAGTTTGAATAAAGTTAAAATCAATAAAATTCTTAAAGCCAGCGCCAAGATTGCCAATAAGGAAGCGGCCAAAACATTGAAATTGGTTTTCGAGCGGACCGGTTTGAGCTAATTTGACTTTAATAAATATTGTTATATGGTATAATAAAAACAAATAAGAAAAAAATCGGAGAAGGTTAAGGCAAAAAATACTTAGTTTTTAATTGAACCGGTAGAAATAATGGCGGAAACTTTAAATTTAAGTAAAACCGTTGACGAAGTTTTAAGCGGGTTAAGCGAACGTGAAGGCGATATTATTCGAAGACGTTATGGTTTGGTCGAACCGGCCGAGTCGCTTCAAGATATCGCCGACGATTACAATTTGACTCGAGAGCGAATCAGACAAATTCAGGCGAGATCGCTGAATTCGATTTCGGCTGCGATTCAAAAAAATCCAGTCGTTAATCAACTTAATCGAACCGCGGCGAAACAACTCGGGCCGTTGGCTTTAAGACGCGAGGCGTCGTTGCTCCAAAAATTAAAAGAATATTATCAGTTTAATCAGGAAAATAATTTAAGGGCGTCGCGATTTTTTCTGCGGCAAGCGCGTCAGTTTCAAATTTATCCGGAGGACGATAATTTCCACGCTTATTTTAGCCAGACCGAAAAAAATCTTAATTTGGCCCGGCACATTCTTAAAAGACTTTTGTTCAAATTTTTAGAAGAGCCAACCCAGGTTTGGTCTGAGTCAAAAATTTATAATTTCGTTTTAGTCGAGATTAAAAAGCATCTAAACGTTAATCCGCCTGAATCGGAAATTTTTGGTTTTATCCGAATCATTAAAGTTTTGGGCAAAAATCCTTACAGCCAATTTGGTTTGAGCAACCATATTTTAATTTCACCGCCATCGCTGAAAGAAAAAATCAGGCTGATTTTTGAAATGGAGGGCCAGCCGCTTCATTTTAAAACGATTCATCACAAACTTAATCAATTTCTTGATTTCAAAGACGATTTTTTGAGCGACCATTGGCGGAAAGACTACAGCGTCGAGTCGATCCATAATCAGATGATTCTTGACCCCGAAGTTGTCTTGGCCGGACGAGGCATATACGCGCTTAAAAGATGGGGCTATTACAACGGCGAAACGATCGAGTTGCTTAAAGAACTGGTTAGCCGGGCGCGGCGGATTGAAAAAGAAAAACTTTGGTGCGAAGTTCAAAAGGCAAAAATGATTTCGCGGACAACTTTTGAAATTTACATTCGCCGTCGGGATTTATTTAAATTAAACGGCAATGAAGTTGAACGAGTTTAGATTTAGCCAGACTAAGGCGAAGAATGCTTGATTACTTAAATTACATCTTCGGATTTTTCTTTTCCTCTTGGTGGCTGTTTTTGCCATTAGTGACTTATTATATTGTTCGGGACAAACATTTCCTGACCGTTCGTTTTAATTATCTTGGCAGCGTCAAACAAGTTCATCTTGAAGTTAAAATTCCGGCCGGCGTAACTAAGACCGCCCGGGCGATGGAAGAGGTTTTCAGTTCGCTCTCAGGCGTCTATCGGCCCGGCAACTGGTATCGCCGTTTTATCGACGGTTTTATTCCACCCTATTACATTTTTATGCTCGTTCTTCACGATCATCGTCTAAAATTTTACATTCGTTGCCCGGAAGTCTTAAAAGATTTTGTTATGAGCCGGATTTATTCTCAATATCCCGACGCGATTATAAACGAGGTCGAGGAGCCGCTGGTTGACCTGCCGCCCGAAGTGCCAAATCCAACTTACGATATCTGGGGAAGCGATTTTAAATTTGGTCATCCGGTTAATAACAGTCAAGTTTATCCCTTACGCACTTATGATGTTTGGGAAAAATTGCCCGAAGAACAACAAATTGATCCGATCAGTGTTATCTCCGAGGGGAGCAATCACATTTCGGAAAAAGAATGGCTGATTTTTCAAATTTTCGCCATGCCGGTTTCGGGTAATGATGAACTGTTCGGCGGCAAGTGGAAAGACGAGGGCAAAAAAGTGGTAGACAAATTAATTGGTCGGAAAGAAGATGAAGAGCCGGGACCGTTCGCCTATATCGTTGAATTTATGAAAAATTTATTTTTAGCGCCGTTTACTCAAATCGAGTGGAAGGTTGGTCAAAAGGACGAGAAGGAAAGACAGTGGCCGACGTTGATGCAACACTTGACGCCGGCCGAAAAGGAAAAAGTTGCTGGCGTCGAGAATAAAATTTCCAAACCCGGTTTTTATTCCGGCTTGCGCGCCGCTTATATCGGCAAGAGCGACGTTTTTGATACGAACTTGTCCAAAAATCGGGCTTTGATTTTCGGTTTTTTGAAAATTTTCGAGGGCTTTAATATTCTGATCCCGGATCAAAATATGATTACAACTGTAAGCTATCCGAATTTTCATTACAACGAAAAATTATTTTTTCGGAGAAAATATCTTTACTTTTATCTCAAGGGTGAATTCCGGCCTGATTCGCTTTTCCTTCTAAACAGCGAAGAACTTGCTTCGCTTTATCATGTCCCGCTTAAAGTTGTGCCGCCGCCGGGTTTGGAGCGCGAAATGGTTAAAAAAATCCCGCCGCCGCCGGAAATACCCCTGGCTGAATTTTAGTTTTTAATTTTAGTTTAATTAACTTAAAAAGTTTATTTTTATGGCCGACATTCTTCCTGTCGCTCAAACCAATTTTAGAAATAGAACCGTTAAGTTCGGGATTAAGCGCGAAGATCGCCGCCGCCATATTTATATTATCGGTAAAACCGGTTCAGGTAAGACAACTTTAATTAATAATATGATCGTTAATGACATTAGAACGAACGAAGGTTTGGCTTACATTGATCCGCACGGCGATAGTGTTTTCCAACTTTTAAATTACATCCCGCGCGAAAGAATGGACGATGTTATTTATTTCGAGCCGAACGATTTAGACAATCCGATTTCGTTTAATGTCCTTGAGCGGGTGCCGTTTGAATTTCGTCATTTGATTACTTCGAGCCTGATGTCGGTTTTTAAGAAGATTTGGGTGGACGCTTGGTCGGCTCGGATGGAGTATATTTTGATGAACAGTTTACTAGCCTTGCTCGAGTTCCCGAATTATACCCTCCTTGATATTAACCGCCTCCTTGGCGACGATGACTTTCGTAAAAGTGTTGTAAGCCGGTTGCGCGATCCGGTCGTTAAAAGTTTTTGGGAAAAAGAGTTCGCCCGTTATCACGCCAATTTCCGAACCGAGGCGATCGCGCCAATCCAAAACAAGGTTGGTCAGTTTATTTCCAATCCGCTTGTTCGAAATATTATCGGTCAGGAAGAGTCTTCGATAAATTTGCGCCAAGTTATGGATAACCAAAAAATTTTATTGATTAATTTATCCAAAGGCGCGCTGGGCGAAGAAAGTTCAATGCTCTTGGGCGGTTTACTTATCACTAAAATTCAACTGGCGGCGATGAGTCGAGTTGATTTGGCTGAAGAAGAACGGAAAGATTTTTATCTTTATGTCGACGAGTTCCAAAATTTCGCCACCGATTCGTTCGTCAATATTTTATCCGAAGCTCGAAAATACCGATTAAGTTTAATTCTCGCCCATCAGTATCTTGACCAGTTGCCAGAAACTATTATCAAGGCGATTTTTGGCAATCTCGGCACTTTTATTGTTTTTCGTTTGGGCGGGATTGACAGTGAACAGTTTGAACGCGAATTTAGCGAAGTCACGGTTGATGACTTTACTAACTTGGAAAAATACAACATTTACGTCAGATTATTGGTTGACGGGATCGCCAGTCGGCCGTTTTTGGCCGAGACGTTGGCGATGCCGGATTCGCCTTCGGTCAGTTACCGAAACGAACTGATTAACTTGAGTCGGTCGCGTTATAGCCGAGCGAAACGTTTTGTTGAAAAAGCGATTGCTCAAAAATATAGCGAAGCGAGAAAAGAAAACATGATCTTGGTTTATTGCGAAAATTGCCACGAGGCTTTTTGGAAAAATCGTTACGACGAAGGCAGTCTTTGTCCAAACTGCGAGGCCCAATCTTCAAAAAATACGATTTCGCTTGAAAGTTTGAAAGAAAAAAAACTCGAGGCGGGTTTTAAACCGAAGGCAGAAAAACAGAATCGAGTCGAAGTTGATCGCTTAGAAGAACTTTTTAAAAAATTCCAGAATGAAAATTAATCAAGTTGAAATAGGCACAATTATTATTCTCGACGGCAATTATTTTGAAGTTGGGAAAATCACTCACACTCATCTTGGTCGGGGCAAGGCGACGATCGAGTTGATCGTGAAAAATTTAACCACCGGTCAAACCTTGACGAGAAATTTTAAGTCGGATGAAGAAGTTAAGGCGGTTGATTCGGAAGAAAAAGACGTGGAGTATCTTGATCAAGACAAAACCAATGTTTATTTGGCCGATTCGGACAATCGTCGTTACTCCCTGGCGAAAAAAAATTTGGCTAATCAAATTGACTTTCTTAAAACTGATTTGACCATTCGGGCTATTTTTATTGACGATCGGTTGGTCCGGCTGAAATTGCCGATTAAGGCGAAGTACCTGGTCGTCGAAGCGCCGCCGGGTTTGAAGGGCGACACGGTCCAGGCCGGAAGTAAGGTTGTTATTCTTGAAACCGGCGCGGAAATTAAAGCGCCGCTTTTCATCAAGGCGGGCGATTTGATTTTGGTTAATATCGACAAAAAAGAATATTTGGAAAGAGTTAAAAATGATTGAGGAAATTAAAAATAAAATTGACATCGTCGAGTTTATCAACGGCTACGTGCCGCTGAGGCGGGCCGGCAGTTACTATCGCGGTCTTTGTCCTTTCCATTCGGAGAAGTCGCCGTCTTTTTTCGTTTCGGGCCAAAAACAAATCTGGAAATGTTTTGGCTGCGGCGAAGGCGGTGACGCGATCGCTTTTTTTCTTAAGATCGAGAAACTTGAATTTAAAGAGGGAATTAAAATTTTAGCCGAACGTCTTGGTCTTGAATTAAATCTAAGCGATCAGGCCGATCAGACGGCCAGGGTCAAGCTATTGGCTTTGAACCAATTGGCTTTGGAATTTTTTCAATCGAAGCTTCAAGAAAACCAATTGGCGATCGCTTATCTTTTAAAACGCGGTTTGAGCCGAGAGACGATTGAACAATTCCGGCTCGGCTACGTCCCTTTTGGTTCGGGTCTACGTGATTTTTTGCTCAAAAAAGGCAAGGCGATTAACGAAATCGAGGCAGCCGGTTTTTTGAATTCGCGTCGAGAAGACCGTTTTCAAGGACGAATTATTTTTCCTTTCGTTAATCAGTTTGGCCGTCTGGTTGGTTTCACCGGTCGAATTTTAAAAGAAGCGGAAAACACGCCCAAGTATCTTAACTCGTCCGAAACGATTCTTTTCAAAAAATCACAATTCGTTTACGGTTTGTTTGAGAGTTTGGATGAGATTAAAAAAAAGAAAGAAGCGGTTTTGGTCGAAGGCCAAATGGATTGGCTTTTGGCTTTTCAAGCCGGCTTAAAAAATATTGTCGCTCTCTCCGGCACCGCCTTAACCGAAGATCAAGTCAAGCTCTTAAAAAGATTTTGTCAAAAAGTTATTTTTGCCTTAGACGAAGATGAAGCCGGTCTTAAAGCGACTCTTCGTTCGGCTCTGCTTTTTCTCCGAGCCGACTTTGAGTTGGGTAAGTTGGATTTCGGTCAATCTAATCGCGATCAAGAAAAACCGATCAAAGATCTGGGTGATTTTTTTGGTCAAGGTTTTAGTTTGGCTGAATTAAATCAGTTGCCGCTTTTAGACTATTTATTTAATCTTAGTTTGAAGAAGTTTGATCTAAGTCAAGTCATTGGTCGGAAGGCGATGATCGAATTTTTTTTACCCCAGTTAAAATTGCTTAATCCGGCCGAGGCTCAACTTTGGTTGACGCGGCTTTCGGAACAAACCCGCGTGGCCGAACCGCTCTTGATTTCCGAGCTGAAAAAAATTAAAATTGAAGAGTGGTTTAAACCGGCTAGTATTGGTTCGGTCAATGGTTCGACCGGAGTTAATTTAAATCTTGGCGCGGAGTTGGGCGATCGCCAATCAATTTTAGCCGAAAGGTTTTTGGCTTTGGTCTTGGTTTTAAAACGGCAGGCGATTTTGGAATCTTATCGGGATTATTTGGAACAAAAAAAAGATTTGGTTGGAAAAATTATCAATCAAACCGACATTGACGACGAAGAAGTTGAAGTATTGCGTTTAAGAGGCGAGTATGAGAAGGATTCGAAGGGTTTAAATCAGGCTCTTGAGAACGAGTTTGATTTGATCGCAAAGGAATTAAAAAAAGATTATTTTCATCGCCGAATCGAACTGCTCCGGCAGAGTTTAAAATTGGCTCAGGCCGACGAGGTCGAAAAAATTTTAGTCGAAGCCGAGAATTATTCAAAAAAAATTAACGAATTAGAAAAATCGACGAATTAAAAATGACCAAGATAATTAAAAAAAAGACTCGGGTTAAAACTAAAACAAAATTAAAAAAGAAAATCAGTCAGGTTCGAACGAAAGCGATTTTAGCCAATAAAAAAACAAAACAGGTTTTGGAAAAAAACAAAGAGAAGATTAAGCCAAAACGGCGATTAACTGAAATCGATCAGGCGAAAATTAAAGATTTGATTCAAAAGGGCAAGGCGCGCGGGTTCGTGACCGAAGATGAAATCCTTCATTACTTTCCCAGTATTGAAAAAGATCTCGGCTTGCTTGAAGAAATTAATGAACGATTGGAAACGGCCGGGATCGAATTAAAAAGCAGTGGCGAACTTTGGGATTTGGACGAAATGATAACGAAAGGTGGCCTAAAAAAAATCGCCGGGAGTTTGAAAGACGAGGTCCCGGACAGTATTCAAAAATACCTCTTGGAACTGAGAAAATACCCGCTTTTAAATTTGAGCGAAGAGAAAGAGTTGGCCAAGAAAGCTTTTCAGGGCGATCTCGAAGCGCGTGAGCGGTTAATCAAATCCAATCTGAGGCTGGTTGTCAGCATCGCTAAAACGTATTACGGTCGGAGCAAAAAACTTACTTTTCTTGATTTGATTCAAGAAGGAAATATTGGTTTGGCCCGAGCGACGGATAAGTTCGATTATCGCAAAGGTTTTAAATTTTCGACTTACGCGACCTGGTGGATTCGTCAGGCGATTACGCGAGCGATGGCGGATCACGCTCGGACTGTCCGTTTGCCCGTCCACATTATCGAGGCGCTTTACAAAATGAACAAGGTTAAAAAAAATTTGGTCGAACAACTTGGTCGCGAGCCGGCGCCGGAAGAAATTGCCGCTCAACTTGATTTACCTTCGCGTAAGGTTCAAAAACTTTTGCGACTAACCCAGGACGTGACTTACTTGGAAAAGCCGGTCGGTGAACAGGGCGAAACGGTCTTGGGCGAGTTAATTAAAGATGAAAAATCGGTTAGTCCGGAGAAAGAAGCGATCTTGGCAATCTCGCGGGAAAAATTAAAAATCGCGATTCAGGATTTACCCGAACGGGAGAAGCAAGTTTTAATGTTACGCTCTGGTTTTAAGGATGGCATTCCTCATACCTTGGAAGAGATAGGCAAAATTTTCGGCGTAACGCGCGAACGCGTTCGTCAACTTGAAATTAAGGCGATTGAAAGATTGCGTTCTCACCCATTAATTCAAAGGTTGAAGTGATGTTTTACCAGAAATATCGGCCGCGAAAATTTTCTGAACTGATCGGTCAAGAACTAATCGTCAAAATTCTACAAAATTTCCTTAAGGATGTCGAACGATTGCCCCAGGCTTATCTTTTCGCCGGGCCAAAGGGCACGGGCAAAACTTCAACCGCCAGAATTTTCGCTAAAACTTTAAATTGTCTCAACATTAATCAGCTCGAACCTTGCGACCAATGTCTTAATTGCCAGGCGATTAACCAAGGCCGTTTTATGGATTTGGTCGAGATTGACGCCGCCTCTCATAGCGGCGTTGATGAAATTAGGAATATAAAAGATAATATCGGCTTCAGACCGATTCAAGGCCGTTTTAAAGTTTTAATTATCGACGAAGCTCATATGTTAAGCCAAGCGGCCGGCAACGCCTTGCTTAAACTTTTAGAAGAACCGCCCAAACACGCTATTTTCATTTTCGCCACGACCGAACCGGAAAAAATTTTACCGACGATTCTTTCTCGAATTCAGCGGTTTGATTTTCAGCGCGCAACTTTAACCGCGATCATTCGTAAACTCGAACTAATCGCCCGAGCGGAAAAAATTTCAGCCGATGAAAAAGTTTTAGCTTTAATCGCGACCGAAAGCGGCGCCGCTTTTCGCGATGCCGAAGCGTTGTTGGAACGGATTGTTTTAAGTTTGGGCGATAATGAAAAATTAAACGGCGAGTTGGTCGAAAAGTTTTTAGGTAAGTTAAGCTCGGAAAAAATTTTGGATTTTATCGCGATGATTTTCGAAAATAAAAGCGAAGCGGCGATTAAATTTATCCAGTCAAATTATGAAAATGGTTTTGATTTGTCTCTTCTGACTCGGGAGACAATTAAATTTTTGCGGGAAATTTTGATTTTAAAAGTTTTGCCGTCTTGGTTAAATCAGCTTAACCATCGTTATCCGGCTGAGATCGTTGGCCGATTGGAGGAGATTACGGTCAAAATTGATCTGGTTAAGATTCGTCAAGCGATTAAGGTTATGATTGAAGCGGAGTTTTTCTCGCGCGATAATTTACCCGTGCCGACCTTGGCCTTAGAAATCGCCATAATCGATCTGATCAAAACGGAATAAGCTGTTTGATTGTGATAAAATTTATTTAGACTGAACAAATTTTTGATCGAGAGATTTATTTAGATTTAATTTTTAATTTGCGGAGTCGTCTAATGGTAGGACAGCAGACTTTGGATCTGCTTATCTAGGTTCGAATCCTAGCCCCGCAGCCAATTGTGTCTTACTAAAGGCAGGGTAGGTCAATTGACTTTTAAAATAGTCTGGGTATGTATGTTTAATATGACGCGGTTGGTTAGTGGTGGGTAAGTTAGCCCGCGTAATTTTATAAATATCGGCAATTGAGAAATAAAAAAACAGATTTAAGTTTATCAAAAATAATGTTAAGATAAAAGTATAAGTTCACTAACTGAAAGGAGGTGAATAATGAGATGGATCGTAAGATTAGCTCTGGCCTGTATAAGTTCGAAATAGGTCAGAAAGTCAGGCTGAAGTCTAACCACGACCACGCTATTGGCTTTAACGTTCCACGGAGCGTAGTCGGGGTTATCATCGCCATTGTTCCGGGTCGGACTATCGCCGGGACAATAAAGGGCTACGAGATCGAAGTCCAATGGGGAGGGATAAGGAGGACATGGGTAAAAAGAGAGGATATCGAAATAGTCCCCAACCAACAATAAGAGAATCGATCATAAGCGCTAGTTCCGTTTCGAGATTTTATTAAACCGTCTTAGTTTTAAATAAGTATATTTTATTTTTAACTCAGGCGGTTTTTTTGACTAAAAATTTTTGAGTTTGAGATTATTTAATTTAGCCGCGGAAATCGGTTATACTTTTTAAATCATTAATTTTGACCGGAATATTATTTATTTTATTCTGGTTGAAGGAATCAAATGTGGCAGCAGAATTTTGGTCTTTTTAATCAAATCTTTCAACAAAATCCGATCTTAGTCGTCTTTTTGATCGTTTGGACGTTGGCTTGGAAGGGTTGGGCTTTATGGCGAGCGGGCCGGCGAAACGATTTAATTTGGTTCATTGTTATTTTGATTCTAAACACGATCGGAATTTTGGAAATTCTTTATATCTTTATCTTTAGCCAGAGGAAAAAAGAACAGTGCGGATCAGACTTGATACAAAACAAGGAAAATAAAACTGAGACAAATTCTCAATTGAATCAACCATTGGATCAGGCGAAGTAATCGAAAAAGTGGTTAGTAATGGTTAAGATTGGCGCTCATGTTTCGGCCGCCGGCGGCCTGGATCAGGCGATTAAGCGAGCTGAATTAATCGGCGCGGAAACAGTTCAAATTTTTGGTTCATCGCCAAGGCAATGGCGAGTTAATCAGTTCAATCAAACTGAGACCAAAATTTTTCAAGAAAAAATTCGATCAAGTCGAATCAAATCGGTTTATCTCCACGCGCCTTATCTCGCCAATCCCGCCAGTCGGGATCAAGCCCTTTGGCGAAAATCAGTTCAACAACTAATCGATCATTTTAAAATTAGTCAGTCGCTTAAAGCTAAAGGCTTGATCGTTCATCTTGGTTCGGGCGAGATCGAACTTTTAATTAAAGCGCTTAAGGAAATTTTAAAATCAAACCAAGGTCGAACTTGGCTGATTTTGGAAAACTCGGCTGGCGGTGGAGAAAAACTTGGTTCGAGTTTAAGCGAGCTCAAAATCATCTTTAAAAAAATCAACTCAAACAGAGTTAAATTTTGTTTTGACACCGCTCACGCTTTTGAGGCTGGTCTTTTGACTGATTACCGAATCGATCCGATCAGAAAGTTTTTCGATCAGTGGCAAAAAGAAATTGGTTTGGATAATATTGTCGTTATTCACGCCAATGATTCAAAAACCGAGGCGAATTCTTGCCACGACCAGCATGAAAATATCGGTCAAGGCAAAATCGGTTTAACCGGCTTTAAAAACTTGGCCAAAGAAAAAAGATTGCGTTCGAAAGATTGGATTCTCGAAGTGCCTGGTTCTGATCGAACCGGTCCGGATCAAAAGAACATCATAATTTTAAGATCCTGTTTCAGCTGATTGAAATAAATTATAATTGGCTATAATCTAAAATTATTTAGTCCAGCTTAAGTCTTAAACCAAGAACAGCGGCTGGGAAAATATAATGGAACACGTTTTGCCTAAACTGTCGTATGCTTATGACAGCCTCGAGCCGTATATTGACGCTCGAACAATGGAAATTCATTACACTAAACACCACGCCGGCTATGTCAATAATCTTAACGCCGCCTTGGCCAAACAACCAAATTTGGCCGATTTATCTTTGAGAGAACTTTTGGAAAATCTCGGTGTCGTTAACGAAGAAATTCGCGAAGCCGTTCGCAATAACGCCGGCGGGCATTATAACCACAGTTTATTTTGGCAAGTGATGACGTCTCAGTCGACCAAGATTCCGGTCGGCGATCTGGCCGAAGTAATCAATCAAACATTTGGTAGTTTTGATCAATTTAAGGAATTATTTTCAAAGGCAGCCCTGACCCGGTTTGGCAGCGGTTGGGCTTGGCTAAATTTGGACCAGGATAAAAAATTAATTATTACTTCAAGCTCAAATCAAGACAATCCTTTTTCTTCAAACCAAACGCCGATTTTTGGTTTAGATGTCTGGGAACATGCTTACTATCTCAAATATCAAAATCGTCGAGGGGAGTATATTGAAAATTGGTGGAATTTGGTTGACTGGTCAGCCCTGGCCGAGCGCTTTAAAGAATTGTCGGTTTAGTTTAATCAGCCAAAAATTTTTGTTCAAAACGAATTGAAAAATTGATCGAGGATGAACGAAATTACTCAGATTGAGTTAGAAAAAAATCAAACCGAGGCTTTAAAAAAGAAATCGTTGTTTTACAGTTTGAAGGAAGCGATTACGACTAACTTTTCTTTGGGTTTGGCCGACAATTATTTTGGCGCTTACGCGATCGCCCTGCGCGCCGACGTCACCGTTATCGGTCTTTTGACTTCTTTGCCCAATCTAATCGGACCGCTGGCTCAGATTTGGACTTCAAATCTGATGAAATTTTTTTCGCGGAAGAAAATTTTTATAACCGCCGTCCTCATTCAAATTTTATTTTGGCTGCCGATTATTTTTGTTTCTTATCTTTATCTTCATGACGATCAATCAATATACCTTCTCTTGATTGCCTTTTTCCTCGCCTACGCTTTTTTGGGCAATCTCGCTCAACCGGCCTGGGTCAGCTGGATGGGCGATTTGGTCGAACCGAAGCAACTCGGCCGATTTTTTGGCTTTCGTAACAGTTTGGCCAGTTTAGCCGCTCTGGTCGGTATTGTTTTGGGCGGTTTTGTTTTGGATTTATTTAAATTTAATCTTGGCCGGCAGGAAATTTTTATTGGCTTTGGTTTGATTTTTTTCGTCGGTATGTTGGTTCGTTTCATTTCCCTTTATTTTATCTCGCGTCAGTTTGAACCAAAATTTATTTTTGAACGTTCTGATTATTTTTCCTTTTGGAGTTTTTTAAAAAAATCAAGTTCTAATAATTTCGGTCGTTTTTCAATTTATGTCGCCTTGATTTTGTTGACGGCTAATGTCGCCGGGCCTTATTATGTTATTTATATTTTGCGCGATCTAAAATTTTCTTATCTCGAATTCATGTTAATCAACTTAGTCGGTTTGTTGGCGACTTTTTTGACGATGCCATTTTGGGGCCGGCTCGGCGATCATTTTGGCAATGTTGGTATTTTGAAATTAACCGGATTGTTGACGAGTTTGCCGGCTCTGCTTTGGTTTTTCACGATTTTTTTATCGAAGATCGTTTCTTTTTATTTTATTTTGACAATTAGTTTTTTCGGCGGTTTTCTTTGGGCTGGTTTTAACTTAGCCGCCGGCAATTTTCTTTATGATAGTGTTACGCCAAAACGTCGAAGTCTTTGTTCCGCGTATAGCAGTATCTTTAACGGCCTCGGCATCGTTGTTGGGACGTTAATCGGCAGTTTCACAATCAATTATTTTCCTTTCCGATTTTTTAATTTGATTATGGTTGTTTCCTTTATTTCTGGCGTTCTGCGCTTATTTGTCGGTCTGTTTATGTTTCCTTTGGTTCAAGAAGTTCGACCGATTGAAAAGGGAATTGTTTTTAACTTTAATTCATTTGCCACTCAAATTTTCCGTCAGCCCTACGATCTTATTTTTGCTCATTCAGCGAAAAAAATAAAAAATACTCTTAAGCGAAAAAACGGAAACAATGACGTTGGCTGAACCTCTGCCCTTAATTTTTTAAGTAGGGCGACTTGGCTTCGTTTTTGTCCGCGGGAAAAAATTGAGGGAGTTTGGGGGGGAAAATTTTTTGCCCGCGAGTTTTATGAAAATTGGTGGTTATCGCTATTTTGTGATTTGATTGACGAAAAAGCGGCTGTTTGTTTATAATGTAGGTACATGAAAGAAATTACAGTTACCTCGTTTTCGTTTCGGAGAGATAAATTTTTCCGCGATCGAGATAGCTACGCCGAATGGTGGAAAATATCCTGCGTTCAATGCGAGCAAGATATTTTATTGGATCAAAAGGACGAACACGGCAAATTATTCAGGTGTTATCTTAATCGCATTTTTGCGCCAACAAAATACGCGGAACTTCAAAACGACAAAACGATGACTGTTAAAAAAATGCCGAGGTTCACATGTCCAAAGTGTAATACTCTTATCGGTGTTCCAATGTTCCACCGGGAAGGACGACTTGCTTTTAAGTTAATAAGGGAAAATTGGGTTAAATATAAATTGGACGAGGCGAGAGCCAAGGAATTTAAAAAAGATATTGGATAAAGAAAAAAACCGAGAGTTTAGTTTTGCCAAACCATCGGGTTGCCAGAGTTGTGACGGTTTCAGTATTTCTATCTTTTTTATCTCCTTTCGGTTGTCGACGGCGTGCTTCGCGCGCCAAACTGAACGCTCGGGCGAGGTGATGTTCATTTTTCCCCGCGTCCATCCTATCCTGGTCACGTCGCCTTCGCGGAAGGCAGTAGAAAAATTATAAGAGTCGCTTTCTGCTTAAGTATATAAAACCGGCCACAAATTAATGATTTCACGCGCTTTTTTGTATTGCTCTCGACTCATTCCATTGCACCAATTTCGGTTTTCTTGTTTCTTGGTCTCTGATATTACCGGAAGGGTAACCATTTTGCCTTGTCGATTTCGTCATCAGAGAAATCGAGCTTTGATAGATCTTTATCAAAAAATAGAACATAGCTTTCAAAAACATGCTTAACATCTTTTCGCCTTTTTCTTTCTATAAGTTTTAAATCATCTTTACCAACCTTCAGATCGATCTCCTCGGTCAGTTCCCGTTGGCAGTTTTAAAGAAACTAGAATTTGATTTAACGTGTCCATCGAGATAAGTCTGCTATTTCCCAGGATTGCCATGGAGCGCGATGCGCGCACAGTATATCGGCTTGACTGTTAAGAACCCAAATATTTACAACAGCATGAAATTTTATATGGCTCCTAATGAACAATATTGCGAGGTTGCGAAGAGACTATATTGCTGTACTTATCAAAACATAGAAGTAATTTGCATTCTCTATTATGAAAACCACTTACCGCCATGTTTTTATTATAACTGATCTTAGGGGTATGTTCAGTAAAAAGTCTGATTGAGAGATGTTTTCTCAATTAGACTGTGCGCCACGAGAGAGCTAATGGATGATCCATCTTCCCAAAATCCGTTAAGTTCAATTTTGATGCCCGGGGAGGGACTCGAACCCTCACGCTCCGAAGAGCACAGCCCCTCAAACTGTCGTGTATGCCAATTCCACCACCCGGGCTTAATTTTAAAAAACTTTTTTATTTTAACCGATATTATTCTTTAAGGAAAAAACCGTGATTCAAATTTTTTTATTTCTTTTCCTTGGTTTCAATTTTTAGATGAAGCTCTTTGAGTTGAGTTGGCTCAATGGCGCTGGGCGAGTCCATCATTAAATCTCGGCCCTCGCCGGTCTTGGGGAAAGCAATAACTTCGCGAATGCTTGATTCATTTTGTAAAATCATCAGGAGCCGATCAAGACCAGGGGCGATGCCGCCATGGGGCGGAACGCCAAAGGAAAAGGCCTGGATGAGATGACCGAATTTTTCTTCGATTTCTTTCTGATCGTTCCCCATCGCTTTGAATGTTTCGATTAAGACATCGGCGTCGGTCGTTCGGAGGCTGCCGCCGCCAACTTCGTAACCGTTGCAGACAAGATCAAACTGCTCGCTTAAAAGCGATTGGGGGTTTTTCTTTAACGTCTCAATTAATTTTTCTTTATTTTTTGAACCATCGGCTAATTTTGGCTGAGTAAACGGATGATGGACGGCGTCCCAACGTTTTTCTTCTTCTTTCCATTCGAACATCGGAAAATCGATGACAAAAGCAAAAGCAAGTTCGTCCGGGTCGTTTCTATTTTGGCGCAGATCGGGTTTGTCGCTTTGATATTTGGCCATGACTTCGCCATAATTTAATCGGGGGAATGGCAGAGCCAGAAATTTTTTTTTCGGAAATATTTTTTTAACCAAGGCGACGATTAGCTCTTCGACTAAATTTAAAATTTCATCTCGCTCAATATAACTTATTTCAATGTCGAGCTGACTGAATTCGGGTTGGCGATCGCCGCGAGGATCTTCGTCGCGAAAACAACGGCTGATTTGGAAATAACGTTCAAAGCCGGCGACCATCAAAAGTTGTTTGTATTGTTGGGGCGATTGGGGCAGGGCGTAAAACTTGCCTTGGTAGAGTCGGCTTGGAACGAGATAATCGCGCGCGCCTTCGGGCGTTGATTTAGTCAAGATGGGAGTTTCGATCTCAATGAAATTTTTATCTGAAAGAAAATTGCGAATAAACTGGTTGGTTTGATGGCGGACGATTAAATTTTTTTGAAGTCGGGTTCGGCGAAGATCAAGGTAGCGGTATTTTAATCTTGTTTCCTCGTTTATTTTTTTGCCATCGTCGTTCAGGTCAAAAGGCGGAGTCTGGGCTTGACTGAGAATTTCCAATTTCGAAATCTCAAGTTCGATTGCGCCGGTTTTAAGTTCGGGATTTTTCAAACGGTCCGGTCGCTCTTTGACCTCGCCTTCAATTTTGACAACTGTTTCCGGCCTGATACTTTTAGTTTGTTCGAAAAAAGGCGAAGATTCGGCGATGACGGTTTGAAGAACGCCGCTTCGGTCGCGCAGATCGAAAAAAATAATCTTGCCGTGATTTCGAACCGTCTCAATAAAGCCGTATAAAACAACTTTTTGGCCGATTAAATCAAGAGTTTGATCGATAAAAATTTCTTTCATTGTTTAATTTTTAATTTTATCACTATCCGTTAAAACTTAAAAGATTCGTCGGTGAGAAGGTGGGTGAAATAACCGGTCAGGCCGAAAATCAAAAGCGAAAATTTTTCTAACCAAGTCCGGTAAAAGATGAAACCGAGAAAAAGAAGAAAAAGACCCCAGGCGAAGAAAGAGCGGAATCGATGGAATGGTCGGTATCGTTTTGAAACAGGCGGTTCAACATTTTCCGAAAATATATAAAACAAGTAAATCGGCGCGAAAAATAAAACCAAATATTCGTTCGACCAGAAATTTTTTGGATTATTGCTTTGTTTAAAAATCATATCAAAGTCAGGCAGGAAGTTGCTGTAAAGAAAAGCAATGATGCTCAAGGCAAGCGAGTCAAGAACGTAGATGTGAAAAATAAGTCCAACGAGCATATAAATAGCAATGATTGGAACAAGAACGCGCTTAAAGATAAAGCGAATAAATGAAAAATGTTCGGACAGTTCGGCCTTAACTCGATCGAATTTAACCGGCCGCTGGAAGATAAAACGATTAAGCTCGGCCAAGTATTTTTTCAACTTTTGATCGAGATCTTTTTGGTTCATTAAAATAAAAAATAAAACTGTAATTGAGACAGCGAATAAAATCAAATTAAAATTTTATAAGAAAAATATGAAAACGCTTGGAGAAAGTTGATAAAAAGTCAAACTTTTCGGGATAATTTAGATCTATTAAATTATAACCCAAAAGTTATCTAATTGTCAGTTCGCCCTGAAGATCGGTTCGCCAAAAGTGAATTTGATTATTTTTTAATCGTTGGATTGTTTCGCCGTTGGGGTGGCCGTAACGATTTTTTCCAACTTGGATAACGGCTAAGCGGGGCAGAATTGTTTTTAAAAATTCGTCGCTACTCGAATACTTTGAACCGTGGTGGGGGATAAGAAGATAATCAACTTGGAGAAACCGGTTGTATTTTTTAATTAGATCAAATTCGGTTTTTTTATCAATATCGCCAGCGAGCAGAAACGAACTGGTTGGTTCAATCGCTTTAATCACGATCGAACTCTGATTGTCGTTTAGGCTGTTGATTTGGTTGATTGGCGGGTTAAGAAAAAATAATTTTTTCCCGGGCGTTTCAACCAAACTGCCGGTTTTCAGAGCGATGATGGCAATATTTTTCGCCTTGATTTTTTGAAGCAAAGCTTGCCAGCCAGCCTCAGCTGAATCTTTTGGGCTGATTACGACAATTCGCGGCGGGAAGCGGTTAATTAAGTCAAAAGCGCCGTTATAATGGTCTTGGTCGGCGTGAGATAAGATCAGAATGTCAACCTTTTTTCGGATTAAAGGCAAGTGGCGGTCAAGAGCTTTGGTCAATTTGAGCCCATTCGGACCGGCGTCGTAAAGAATCGAAATTTTCGGTTCGGCCAACAAAACGCTCGTACCCTGACCGACATCAAGAAAAGAAACCTCGTTTTTTTGATTGAGCGCTTTGGTGATTTCCGACCAGATAAAAATATTACTTAAAATTAAGAGAAAAATCAGGAAGCGCATTTTTGTTTAATTTATAAATAAAGGCAAAGGCGAAGAGGTACAAGGCGACGATTAAAAAGAGAGGCGGTTGGAAATTGGTTGGGGGAAGAAAGCTGAGCCAGCTGATAACCTTCGCTAACAAATCATAAGGCAAACTGATTAGTTGGATAAAAGGAAGGTTGATCAAAAAGATCGCGATCAAACCGAGAATCATTAAAGATGGAATAATCGGCAGAACGATGGCGTTGATGAATAGGCTGAAAAAATTGATCTGGCCAAAATAGTACCAGATTATCGGCAAAGTTAAAAGTTGGGCGGAAAATGTTTCCGCCAGAACCTTGAATCGAAATAATTTTTCCAGCGGTTGGGCGAGATAGAGAATGCCGATCGTGGCCAGAAATGAAAGTTGGAAACCGAGATCGAAAATTAAGGTGCTGGGTTGGAAGAGGCTGATCGAAATTGCCGCCGCGGTCAGAACGTTCCGTTTGAGCGGAATCCGGCCGCTGCTTTTGCAAAAAATAATTAGAACGCCCATCAGGCTGGCGCGGATAACCGAGGCTTGACCGCCGACGAAAAGGCTAAAAATTAAAATTGAAAAAGTGCTGAGAAAAAATAAAATTAGTCGGGAGAGCGGAAAAATTTTCAAGAATTCAAAGACAATCGAAGAAATCAGAGTCAGGTTATAACCGGAAACGGCGGTTAGGTGCGAAAGGCCGGTTTTTTTGAGATTATTTTTTAATTCGGGATCGTTGATTTCTTTGCCATAAAGAAGGCCGGCTAAAAATTGGCTCGCGTTGAAACTGAGTTTTTGTTTAATTTTTTCATTGATTGAATTTTTAGATTTGATTAAAAAGGATTGAAGCGACTGGTGCTGGCCGATTACTTCGATTTGGTTCGGTCGGAGTTTTAAAAAAATTTTTTGGTTAAAATAATAATCTTGATCGATAATTTCTTTTTTTGCTTTTAATCAAATCTAAAAATTCAA
>JAMCWY010000014.1 GCA_023480925.1 Patescibacteria group bacterium | reverse complement strand
ACCCAAAAACTGAATTTAATTTTTCAAAATTCAAAAAAACTTTTTTCGCCTCGATCCGGCCAAATTCAATTCGGCCCCTTAAGACTTCTCCGCCAATTTCCGCTTTGATTAAACTAGCGATTCGTTCCAGAGCTTTAAACGAATTAATCGCGGCAACCTTTCGTTCGAATCGGTAAGAAGCCTCGGTTTTCAAACCAATTCGTCTTGAAGTCTGATAAATTTGACCACTGGCGAAAACGGCCGCCTCGATCAAGATATTTTTTGTGGTCAAATCGACCTCGACATTCTTCGCCCCTTGGATTCCGGCCAAAGCAATGATCTTTTTCGAATCGGCGATGGCGATTGAACCATCCGGCAGAAGATAATGATTTTTGTTGATACCGTAAAAATCTTCCGCTTCTTTTGCCTCGCGAACAATAATTGTTTTTTTTGATTTTTTTAGCTCAATCGCTTCGATTGGTTCGATTTTATCCAAATCGAAAATATGGAGCGGCGCGCCGAACTCAATCATGACAAAATTAGACAAATCGACCAAAAAGTTAATTGAGTTAAAACCGTAGAATTCGACAAACGTTTTGAGCCAAGCCGGCGATTTTTTATTTTTCAAACTAAGAATAACGCGGCCATAATAATTCAAACATTTTTTTGTTTCGATTTTAACCGAGACAACATCGCTGATATTCTTCTTCCCTTCCCCGATTTTTTTATTAAGAAATTTTGTTTTAACGTTACTTAAAAGACTGATCTCTTTGGCCAAACCGTTAAAAGAACTATGGCTGGGGTAAAGGTTGGGCAAAATATCAAGATCAAGCGTCCGACCGTCAAAATCGGCCTCGAATGTTTTTAAGGTCAAACTCTCGGCCATTTTCTGCCAATTAATTTTTTTTGAACTTAAATAATTATTTAAATCTTTAACCCGAAATTTCATTTTTGAAAAATTTAAAACTGCTCGATGAATCTTTTGTCATTCGAGTGAAATAATCGAATATCGTTAATTTTGTATCGAATCATAATAATTCGTTCCAAGCCCAAGCCGAAAGCGTAACCGTAATTTTTGCTTGAGTCCAAACCAACGCTTTTGAAAACAAACGGATGAACCATGCCGGCGCCGCCAATTTCAATAAACCCGGACTGTTTGCAAATGGCGCAACCTTTCTTTTTCTGATTAAGACAAAAAATACATTCGACATCAAATTCAAGTCCGGGCTCAACAAAAGGAAAATAGGCCGGTCGAAGCCTGATTTTTAAATTTTTTTTGTAAAACTCGCTGAAAAATTTTTCCAAAACGCCTTTAAGTTCGGCCAGGTTCGCGCCGGCGCCAATCGCCAAACCTTCAAGCTGATGAAATTCAAACTCGTGCGTCTTATCCGTCGCCTCGTAACGAAAAACTTTGCCTGGAATAATAATTCGAAAGGGCGGAAAATTTTTTTCCAAATAATGAACCTGAGATGGGCTGGTATGAGTTCGCAAAAGATAACGATCGGTATTTTTATTTTTATTTTTTTTCGAACGTTGATTTTTTTTGTCAACCTCTTCCTCTTTTTTTTGATCAAGCCAAAAAGTATCCCAGAGATCGCGAGCGGGATGATCGGCCGGAATATTCAGAGCGTCAAAATTATAATACTCGTTCTCAATCTCGGAGCCAAGAATTGTTTTAAAGCCCAAATTGGTGAAAATTTTAATCGCTTGATTTAAAGCCAACGAAATCGGACTAAGATGACCAACCAACGGCTTTTGACCGGGATGGCGAAAACTAAATCTGACTTTTGGCTCTTGGACCAAGTTTTGTTTCAGTTCTTCGTAGACGGACTCAATTTCTTTTTTGGCCAAATTAAACTGATAACCGAATTTTTTCTTTTTTTCATCGTCCAAACTTTTTAATTCATCGGCCAAGTTCGCCAATAGCCCTTTCCGGCCCAAAAATTTAACGCGAAAATTTTCCAACGTTTCAACATCTTTAATCTGATCTCTAATCTGATGAACTTCTTTTAAAATTCCTTCCAAAGTCTCATTCATCTCAATTTATTTTAGCACACGAACGCGCCCGGCAGACATTTCGATCAAATTGGCTTTTAACGCCGGTCAAGAAAGGCTTCGGTTAATGTTTCGGGATCGAGGAATTCGACTTCGGCCCCGGCCGGCAATCCTCGTCTTAGTTTTGTTATTTTAATTCGATTCTTGAACTGATTTAAAACTCTGATAACTTCGACAAAGGTCGGCTCAGCTTCTTTAGTTAAAGGCAAAGCGATTAAAACTTCTTTGACGTCCAAACTTTTTTCCAACCGCTCTTTTATTTTTTTTAACCGGCTTCGAACAATTCCTTTTTCTTCAAATGGTAAAATTAAGCCGCCCAAAATAAAATAAACGCCATTAAATTTTTTGATCGACTCAAAGGTAATAATATCGGTCTCGCGTTCAACCAAACAAATAAGGGCATGATCTCTTTTCTGATCATTACAAATATCGCAGCGATCTTGATTTAAAGTCGGGAAAAAACAATCGGAACAAAATTTAACTTTGGTCTTAAGCGTTGTCATCAGTTCGATCAACTCGCTCTTGAATTTTTCGTCTTGTTTAATCAACCAAAAAAACAAACGCCAAGATTGACGCGGGCCAACTTCCGGAAAGGCGTCAAGAAGTTGAACGAACTTTTTGAATTCCGCTGGCGTCATTTAATCTAATGAAGCTCGATTTCTTGAGCGCTGGTTTCAACTGAATAGAATGAGGCTGTTTCCGGTTCAAAATAAAGACTGACCACGCCCAAAGGTCCGTGACGATGCTTGGCGATGATAATATCAGATTGGTTTGTCGGCACGACCTGGCCTGATTCTTTGGGCCGATGAATAAACAAAACAATGTCGGCATCCTGTTCCAAAGAGCCTGATTCGCGCAAATCAGACAACTTTGGTACCTGAGAATAACGTTGCTCGGGCGCCCGGGAAAGCTGAGACAAAGCGATAACCGGGACATTCAGCTCTTTTGCCAATCCTTTCAAATTCCTTGAAATTTCAGTGATTTCTTGAACTCGATTGTCGTAAGTTTTATGACTGCGCAAAAGTTGAAGATAATCAATGATAATCGCGCCGAGAGAACCAATTTGGTGTTTAAGTTTTCGCGCCATTGATCGAACATGCATTGTGTTTAAAGTCGGGGTATCGTCAATATAAATTGGCGCGGCCGAAAGCTTATCCATTGATTCAGAAACCATTGCCAATTCGTTAATCTCGCCCTCAAAATAAAGTTTACCCGTCCGCAAACGCCAGAGACTAACGCCGGCCTCGGCCGCGATCAGACGATCAATAACTTGATCCTTTGACATTTCTAAACTAAAAAAAGCGATCGGGATATTTTCACTGATGGCAAGATGGCGCGCGATGTTCAGAGCTAAAGCGGTTTTGCCCAACGATGGTCGAGCCGCGAGTAAAATTAAATCAGAAGCCTGAAGACCGCCAAGATATTCATCGAGCAAAGGATAGCCGGTGGGAACGCCGCGCAATTTTTTTTCTTCCTTGTGAAGTTTCTCAATCCGCATATAGGCCTCTTCAAGTAAGCCGGCGATGTGTTGAAATTCGTACGGATAAACTCGCTCGGCAATTCTAAAAACCCTCGACTCGACATCGTCGATCAGTTCTTCCGCCGGTCGCTCCTCTTCGACCGCGATCTTGTTAATTTCTTGCGACAAACTAATTAAATCGCGCCGGGCTTTTTTTTCGCGAATGATTTTAGCGTAACCGACAATATTGGCAACCGATGGCGTCTGGTTGATTAAGTTTAAAAGATAGGGTGCGCCGCCAACCGTTTCAAGTTGATCTTTCGCCCGAAGATTATTGGTTAAAGTGATGAGATCAATGCCTTCTTTTTTATCAAAAAGATCCATGACCGCTTGAAAAATAATCTGATGACTTGGTTTATAAAAATCGTCCGCCTTGATTAATTCAACGACTCGATAAATCGCCTCGGGATCAATCAGAAGAGCGCCGAGCAAACTTTCTTCCGCTTCAGTGTTTTGGGGCAAAAGATAATCCATCTTAAACTTAAAAGTTTAATTAATAAAAATTGACGGTGGTTGAAATTTTTTATGACCAAGCAAATACATAATCATAAACCCAAGCGGAAATTTGTCAAACCTGAACAAGTTGTTAATAAGTTAATTCAAGTTGCTCACGACCGAACCAATCTCGCTATCGCTTAAAACCAAATTAAAATCGGATAACCTTTGTCTGATCGCGTCCGCTTCCTCGTACTTTTTCCGCACTCGAAGTTTTTCGCGTTCTTTCATCATTCTTTTTGCTGCCAACGACGGTTTTCGCCAAGGTTGGAAAATAAGCCAGTACCGATCAAGCTTTTTAAAAAACGCGATTAATTTATTCGCTTCAATCCGACTGATTTTTTTAAGCTTAAAACCTTGATCAATCCAGTTAAAAACTTCGTAAATTTCAGCTAAAGCCAAAGGTGTGTTGAAGTTATCGTTCAGAGCCTGTTTGATTCTTTTTTCGATCGGCTTCAAATTAAATCCGGCCGCGGCCAAGTCGTTATTTTTCAAAAGATTAAGTTTAGCCGCGATTTCGTTAATTTTTAGATAATTTTGCCAGGCTTCGGCCAAATTTTTTTCACTAAAATCAACCACGCCTTGATAGTGATGGCTCAAAACGAAAAATCGCAAAAATCGAGCTGGATACTTTTTTAAAAAGTCCCTAATATTGACAAAGTTCCCAAGCGATTTAGACATCTTCTGACTGCTAATTTCAAGAAGACCGGCGTGGAGATAAACACTGACGAATTTCCGGCCAAAGCCGGCTTCGGATTGAGCCAATTCATTTTCATGGTGCGGAAAAATCAAATCCTGACCGCCAGCATGAATGTCAATCGGCAATTTTAAATACTTCGCCGACATAGCCGAACACTCGATGTGCCAGCCGGGCCGACCCCAACCCCAAGGGCTTTTAAAAACAAAACTATTTTTTTTATTCGGCTCTTTTTTCCACAAAGCAAAATCATAAGCTTCTTCCTTGTCGTACTTATCCGTCCTAACCCGGGTGCCGGTCTGAGCTTGATCAAGCTGACGATGAGAAAGTTTGCCGTAATCTTTAAACCGCTCGACTCGAAAGTAAACGCCGTCGTCTGTTTCATAAGCGTAACCTTTTTCAATCAAAATTTTTATCAGCTTGATAATCTCCGGGATATGCCGGCTGACGCGAGGATAGAAATCAGCCGGCTTAATCTTTAAAGTTTTAAAATCGGTCATTAATTCATCCGTGTATTTTTTCGCCAACAACCTCGGTTCGATCTTTTCATTCATCGCCGTTTTAATAATATCATCATGGATATCGGTGATATTCATCACGTATCTAATTTTGAAACCGTTTTGTTCCAAAAATCGCCGGATAAAATCAAAATTTATATAGGTGAAGGCGTGGCCAAGATGACTCGGACCGTAAACGGTTGGTCCACAGACGTAAAAACCAAACCGCCCTGCCTTCGGTTCAGCTATCTCTTCTTTTTGCCGCGTCAAAGAATTAAAAACTTTTATCATTTTCAGCCTCGAAAATTTATATATAAATATTATACCGCCAAACAAAATCCAACAACCAAAAAATTTATTATCAGTTTGAATTTTTTATCAGGATCAATCCAAATAGGGACCAACGACCAAGTTGAGATTGAGGTTGGTGCAGCCGGTCAAACGAACTACTAGCCCGAAGATGAAACCGACAGTTGGTTTTTTGAAATTTAAGTTGAGCAGACCGCAGACGTATCGGCTAAAAACAATCGAAGAGACGTTGATAAAAACGCCTGGATTTTGAACTTAAAAGTTTTGAAGACCGATTCAATCTGATTTAAATTCGCGCTTCGACTTGTATCCTTGACTTTGACAATAATCAAGTTCGGTTTTAAAACTAAAAAGACCGTCGCAGCTACGATCGCAATAATACTGACGGCGGTTAAAATTTCAAACAAAATTAGCGATCGATTTTTTTAAAAAGCAAAACAAAATTTACTCTTTCTCCAATCCTGTATTATAATATTATATTATACTAATGAAGAAAAAATTGGTTTTTATCTTTAAATTTTTTAAAATCTTGACCAAACGCGAAAGATTTTTTTTAATTGGCGGAACAATCCTGGCTGTTTTTTTGCTTATTCTTTCAATTCAGATAATTGTCCAAAAACTTTTAAAAACCGAACCGGCGGTCGGCGGCGTTTGGACCGAAGGTCTCTATGAACCGGTTGACACTCTTAATCCGTTTTTAGCCAACAACTCGACCGAAAAATCTCTGATCAATCTCATCTTCGGCAGTTTGGTCAGACCGAACGGTCAAGGCGGTTACGAACTTGAACTGGCAAAAAAAATTTTAATCTTAGACAACGGCCTTACCTATCAAATCGAACTTCACCACGATTTAAAATGGAGCAATGGTGAAGAAATCACCAGCGCCGATGTCGTTTATAGTTTTAATCTCGACCAAAATTACGGTTCGGCTGAACTAAAAAATATTCTTAAGGGCGCGACGATCAAACCGCTCGACCGCTCAACCCTCATCATTACCCTGCCGGTCAAAAATAATTACTTTATCCAGAACCTAAGCTTTCTCAAGATCGTACCGATGAAAATTTGGTCGGGCGTGGCTGTTACTAATTGGCTTCAAGACGAAAAAAATCTTACCCGCGTCAGCAGTGGTCCTTATGTTCTTACTAATCGGACAAAAATTAGAGCTAATGTCGAAAAGTTAACTTTTGAAACTAATGAAAATTATTTTAACCAACCAATGATTCCTCGGTTGGAATTTTATTCTTACCCCGACATTCAACAAGCCTTCGACGCTCTGAAAATTCGCGAGATTAAGGCTTTGGCCGGCGTCCCACCGGACTTAATTCCCGCCCTTTTAAACAACCGCTCTAAAATCGAGAAAA
>JAMCWY010000002.1 GCA_023480925.1 Patescibacteria group bacterium | reverse complement strand
TAATCTAACCGCCCAGTCAAGCCGGCGATGAAGGTGTATCGGGCCGGATCGATTTTTGAGGCCGGCTCTTTGTAAACTAATTCAGCCACCAGCGAGAGCGCCCGAATTGTCTTAGGGCCGACGCCTTTGGCTAAAACCAGATTTTCGATGTCTTGGGGATTAAGACTTGAAGTTTTTTCCAAAGTCGCCCTTAGCCGCTTTAAATTAAATTCTTCTCGGTTGACCGGATGGGAATAAAAATCGTGGTTGTCTAAAAATAAACTTTTTCGGGGCCGAAGAAAAATTTTCAGATCGCGATTAAGCTCTTTTGGTTGGTTAATTAATTTTACCATTAAATCTTTGTTCGCTCGGCTTGACTGGGCGGTTAGATTAAGAATGTTTTTTAAAAATATTTGGCTAGCGATGCCTTGGTGCGATTCTTCGGTCAAGTCCGCATCCGGTTCAAGCCGGCCGCCGTACCAATGATAGCGCCGGGCTTTGGCCGAATTGAGATTAAGACCTTGCTGGATCACGCCCCAACTGCCTTTTTCGTTAAGAATAAAACTATGGTGGTAGAGACTGAAGCTATCCTGGATTAAGTTATTGTCAATCTTGGCGATTAGCTTCGAAAGTTTGATATAGGGGTTGGGGTCAAAGCCTTTTTTTTCGCCGAAAGTTAAAATTTCCATTGGCGTTTTGCGCGAGGTTTTACCCTTGCCGCCGAAGATGTGGATTTTTAAATTTCGTTCGCGGAAAGATTCTTTAAGCGCGGCCAAAAGAACAACGGTCAGGCCGGACGAGTTCCAATCGAAAGCAAGGCTGCAGCCCAAGGCCTGAAAGTAGGTTGGATCGCTTAAGCGTTTTAAAAGTTCCTCTTCGTCGTATTCTTCGATTATCATTTCCGCCATCAAACCGCCGAGTTGTTTCATCCGGCGGAAGAGCCAGGTTGGGCATCTGCCCGTGTCAAGAGAAAAAGTGGCGATACCTGTTTTCATTCGTATATTTTAATTCAGTCTTTGGCTAATGGTTTCAGGTTGGGTTTGGGGATAAGACTTCAATTAAAATTGTTGTTTCAGAACCGGTTTTTTAGCGGAAATTTTAGACAAAAAAATCATTTCGATTTTGGTATATAATAATAAATATAATCAGGATCAATCAGATTAACCATAAGTGTTAAAGATTAATTTTATTTGGTTGGAAGAAATTAACTTTAACAATAAATAAAATTAAACGCAAGGAAAAAATTATTTTGGTTGGTTTTTTAGCTTTGCTTTTATTTTTTTTGACCCACGTCAGCGTTAAGACTTTTGGCCAGAAAAATAAAACAAATGGCGTCAATCAGTTTATGACGTTGGAACAGATTTTTTCGACTAAGCCCGCGTTAGCCTTAAAGCCCGCTTTAAGTTTCCCCGTTAGTCCCGAAGTTTCAACGCTTCAAGCGGCGGCGTCATTGGCCGCGGCGACAGCCGAGCCAAACTTAGCTTTAAGCTTAAGGCGAGACGAACTTTTGAAAACAGTTTTGGCGAAAAAAGCGTTTAAGTACACGGTTGAGCCGGACGAGACCTTGTCCGGTATCGCCGCCAAGTTTGGTTTGAAAATTGATGATATCCTTGCCTATAACAATATTGGCGATCCGGCCTTGATTAAAGCAGGCGCTGTTTTGAATCTGCCGCCCGACACGAAAATTCAAGCAATTATTCCTTCAAGCGAAAACTATTTAGTCGCGCCGATCACCGGTGTTTTCGTCAAGGCTTTGGAAAAAATTGGCGGTTTGCTCTCGCCTGTTTCAGGCTTGGACGAAGGTTTACTTCATGCCAATAACGGCGTTGATATTAGCGCCAATTGCGGTCAGCCCGTTTATGCCGCCGACGACGGCCTGGTCATTGTTTCTCAGGACGGCTGGGATGGCGGTTATGGCAACTTTATTCAAATTCAACACGCCGATGGCAGCATCACTCTTTACGGTCACTTATCCGAACGAGTTGCCCAAGTTGACACTTATGTTAAAAAGGGCAGTCTGATCGGATTTGTCGGCGATACCGGCGACTCAACCGGCTGTCACCTCCACTTTGAGGTTCGAGGCAAAACTAATCCTTTCGCTCGACAATAAGCTAAATTTTTATCAAATCGGTTTGGACCAAACCTACGCTTGGGGCCCGTAGCACAGTTGGTTAATGCGCCTGCTTTGCAAGCAGGAGATCAGCGGTTCGACTCCGCTCGGGTCCACCAAAGACGATTTGTCGTCACTGATAGTAAAACAAAAAATCTATTGGAAAAAATATTAAATATAAAATTTACTGGTATCTCGACAGAAAGGCCGAATTTGATTATGAAAAAAAATTATTCCATTATTAAAAAAAGAATTAGAAAAATAAAATATGGCAACAATTCATAAAAAAGTTTGGCGAGAATATTTTGAGAAAATAATTTCCGGCCAGAAAAAATTTGAATTACGTCTGGTTGATTTAGAAATAAACGAAAACGACACTTTGGTTTTGGAAGAATAGGATAAGGACAAGAAAGGTTACGCCGGACGAAAAGTTGAGGTGTCGTCCGTTACGTTTTTAAAACTAAAGGTCAAACTTTTTGGCCGCCGGAAGAAGTTGAAAAATACGGCTTCCAAATTATCCAACTTGAACCGAAATCAAACTAATTATAGTTGAGGTAGATTGAAAAATAATCGCGCCGAAGTTTTATTTTCAAGGTTGGAGGATATTCTTGGTTTGGCTGTTGATTGAGATGATGACGTTGTTGACGCCGGGGAATTGCTCGACTGTCTTTATAATTTGAGCTCGAATCGCTTCGATTCGGCAGGAGCCGCCGATATTTTGGTCAAGAGCTTGGTTAAAATCAATTCGAATAGTTGAACTGTTTTGCTCGACGCTTTTAATGATTGTTTTGATTGGAATGTTGGTCGAGTAATTTTCGATTTTTTCATCGCTGGTTGGACCTTGAAGAAGTTTAACCAGAGTTTCGACGATTAAATCGATTCCTTGGGATTTCTTGACCCAGCGTTTGACCGGGAAAACTTTAGCGCAGGAAATTTCCGGGTTGAGATTGCTGTTGCTAAAAAAGATTTTGACTTTTTCAAGTTGGACGAGATTAAATCTGAGCGGGATCGTGACTTTGTCAATCTCGCGGCCGTCCTTAGCTGAATAATTAAAAACTTGAAGAATTAAAGTCGAGGTGGCGGGTAGGTTCGAGGTGATGGCAAGAGGCAGAGAAATTGTTTTTTGAAAATTCCCGTAAGCACCAGCGCTGGTCGCCGTGGTCGTGGCCGAACCGTTAAAAATAACACTGCCGGCCGGATCGATCAGACGAAGATCAAGTTGATTCTCGAAAACTCGAGCAACGCCTTTGACAATAATGTCGCCGTTGACCAAGCTGTTCGGTTTGGGCGAAAAGATAATTATATTTGATCCCGTTGTCGTCGTAGTTGGGGCGAGGGCGAAAGAAGAAGGCTTGATATTTTTCAAAAGAATGAAAAAAACAATTAAAATTGCCAGGCCGATCAGAGATAAAATCACTATTTGTTTGTTGACCATTCGCCGTAATTTTAAAAATTCAAAGGCTTGATTAAATTTTAATCAAAAACAATTAAAATTGTCAATGGCGTTAGGGGCGGTAAATTTTAAACGGTTTAATTTTTGAGTTAATCTTACCGGCGAGCTGACGAAGAAAAATTCGATTGGAATTTTGTCTTCCAAATAGTGTTAAAATAATAAGGAAAAATGAAGTTGAAGAAAAAAGCCGTCATTGTTATGGGTGGTGGCACTGGCACTTACACTGTCCTAACCGCGCTTAAACAATTTGATCAGATTAATCTTACAGCGATTGTGGCGATGACCGACGACGGCGGTTCGAGCGGCGTTTTGCGCGATGAACTCGGAGTTTTGCCGCCGGGCGATATTCGCCAAAGTCTGGTCGCACTGTCCGAATCTTCCGAAACGATCCGAAAGTTGATGAATTATCGGTTTGACCAAGGCAATCTTAGTGGCCACAGTTTTGGCAATATCTTTTTGAGCGCTTTGGAAAAAGTCACGGGTTCGTTCGAGAAGAGTGTTGCCGAGGTTGGCCGAATTATTAAAACCCAAGGCGAGATTATCCCCGTTACTTTGGACAAAGTCAAGTTGGTCATGGTTTTAAAAAACGGCGCGAGCCTGATCGGCGAACGAGTGATTACGCCAGCCGAGGTGATTGAGGCGATCGGGATAAAAAAATTTTCAATCAAACCCAGACCACACTTCAATCCCTTGGCCAAAAGGGCGATTTTAAACGCGGACACGATCATACTTGGCCCAGGCAATATTTACACGAGTTTGATCCCCTTGGCCTTAATCCCGGGTTTAACTGCAAGCCTAAAAAAAACAAAGGCGAAAATTATTCTGATTGTCGACTTGATGACGAAATTCGGCCAAACAAATGGTTTCAATGTTTTTGATTTTGTTAATGAGATTGAAAAGTTTTTTGGTCAAAATATTATTGACGTTGTTGTTTTTAACACCCAGTCGCCGGCCGATAAAATTTTAAAACGTTATTTTCAAAAAGAACATTCCCAGCCGATCTTGATTCCAGTTTCGATCAAGCAAAAAAAATTTTTCTATCAAAATAAAATTTTTTTTGGCGGGCGTTTGTTGGCCAACGGTTTGCACGATCAAGTCAAATCCGACTCTTTGATCAAAAGAAATCTGATCCGGCACGATCAAATTAAATTAGCAAAATTTCTGGAAAAAATTATTTGGATGAAAACAAAAAATCAAGGCCAGACCGCGGGAACGGGGCAACTAAAAATAATAAGATGACTAGCTTAAATCAATTTTTTATCTTCGCCGCCAAAGATTTTTATTTAATTAGCTTGGTTTTGTTTTTTGGTTATTATTTTTTTATGCCTCGGCCAAAACGGCGAGAGTTTTTTATCTTCGCCATTATCGTCTTGCCCTTGATTTATCTTGTTGGCAAGATCGCCGGTTTTATTTATTTCGACCCGCGGCCGTTTGTTCAGTATCATTTTCAGCCTTTGATTTCGCACGGTCCGGATAATGGTTTTCCTTCGGATCATGAACTCTTAACCGCCGGTTTAGCCGCGGTTGTTTCGTCAAGTAATATTGTTTTCGGCGTTATTCTTTGGCTTTTAGCGATTTTAATTGGCGTCGCTCGGATTTATGTTGGCGTTCATTCGCCTCTTGACATCGCCGCCAGCGTTGTTATCGCTGCAAGCGTCACCATAATTATTTATAACTATCTTTATCGAAAAGGACCGAGAAGACGGGTTTAAAAATTCGGGCTTGATTTTATTCTAATTTTCCAGCCAGATCAAAAAAAGCTTTTTGAATTTTTTCAGTGATTGGACCAAAATTATTTTTTATTTTGATATTATCCACCTGTCTGACGGGCAGGACTTCTTTGTTGCTGGCGGTGATAAAAGCTTCTTCGGCTTGAGTCAGCTCGTTGAAGTTGATTTGTTTTTCGAAGACGGGAATATTTAATTTTTTCGCCAAACCAAATATGACCTTTCTAGTCACGCCGGCTAAAATTTTATCGTCTGGTGGCGTGTAAAGTTTTTTATTTTTGACCATGAAAAAATTCGCCGTCGCCGCTTCCAAAATATTTTTATCGCCATCGAGATATAAAATTTCAAACGCTTTTTCTTTTTGAGCTTGTTTCAGACCGATGATGGCGTTAAGATAGACCAAACTTTTCGCTTGAGGCAGGAGCCGGGTCAGCGGCCAGGAAATTAACTTGACGCCTTGATTAAAATAAGATTCGGGGTAAGACTTAAAAATCGTTGTTAAAACCAAAAGTTCGGCCCGGCTCGAGGGCAAGATGCCATCAGTAGTTTGGCCGCCGGTCAAAATAATTTTAAGGCCAAGGTCGTTTTTGGTTTTACTGTTTATATTTTTAGCCAAAGCGTTTAAAACAATTTTTTCGATTTGATCAAAGCTCAACCGCGGTTCTAAGCCAACTAGCCGCGCCGATTTTTTTAGACGGAGAATATGATCGTGAAGATGAAACGGTTTTTGATTGTAGGTGCGAAGATAATCAAAAACGCCGTAAGCGCGGAGAACGGTCAAATCGAAAACGGAAATTTTCGCGTCTCGATCTTGAACAAATTTGTTTTTAACGAAGTGAATCATTACGAGTCGGTGTCTTTTTGGCTCAAATTTCTATTTTATCATATTTTTTTTAATCGGGTGGAAATCGAATGTTTTCTTTTTCTTCTAATTGGGTTAAAATTAAAAGCAGGCGGTTCTCTATCAAAAAGAAAGGAGATTTAAATCTTGATTAGCGTTAAACAGGTTCAGCCTCGGTCCGTTTCGTCTTTTTTGACCAAGGTAAGGATTAAACCGTTTCTGATCGCCGAGGGCGTAATTGTTTTGGCCTTGGTTGTTTCGTTGGTTTTTTTTCTTGACCAAGCCTGGCAAATTTTTCACTACCCCTATGAGACCGATTCATGGGAAGGGCTCGAATATATCTCTTCGCTCAGGTTGGCTTCGGCTAAAAGCTGTTATGGTTGGCCGAGTCAAATCAGGCCGGTTCAACCATTTTCCCCTTATCCACCGTTCTACATTGCTGTTTGCGCCTTGATTGAATTTTCGATCAAGTTCTTTTGCGGTTCAGGCGCTTTGGGTTTGTGGATTGGTCGGCTTGTTTCCTTGGTTTCAGCCTTTGGCTCCGCCGCGATTATATTTTTGGTCGTTTGGAACAAAACAAAACAATTTCTACCGGCCTTGATCGCTTCGTTATTTTTGTTTGGCGTTGAGCCATACCATCGGCATCTTGATATTTTCAGAGCGGACGCCCTGGGGCTGTTTTTGTCTCTTTTGGCTCTTTGGTCGGTTGGAAATTCTTCATCAAGAATTCGATCGCTATTTGCTCCGTTTGTGGTTTTAGCGACTTTGACAAAGCAACCATTTTTGATGTTTGGGCTGGCCGGAGTTTTATACACCTTTGGTCGAAATAGGCGAGAAGCGTTTTTCCAGGCCGCGACAATAATCGCGGTCTTGGTCTTGGTTAGTTTGGGCTTAAACGATTTAACCAACGGCGCTTTTTTAAAGGACACGATTGTTTATCAGCTCATTGTCGTAAGTGATACGAATAAACAATCTTTTTCCGCGGTTCATTCGTTTTTAGATTATGGCGGTAGACTGATAACTTGGTCGTTGTTTATTCAAATTATCGCCGTGGGTTACACTCTTCGTCACTGGCAAAACCGTTATCAAAACAACAATCAATGGCTGATTGCCTACCCGATTATCTTGATTTGCGTTTTGACCACTTTGGTCCACTGGGGCCCGGCGCCAGAACGATTGTTGCCGGCCGTGCCGATTTACCAAATTCTGTTTGGTTTTGGCTTGGCTGAGTTGGCGGTTATGGCTGAGTCAGTCGATCTTAAGGGGTCGATTCGACTAACCATTATTCCTCTTTTAACCTTAACTCATCTAATTTGCCATCCGGCTTTGACCGAAGGAGTTTTAACCTCGAATCAGGCTCGGAAGCAGAATGATCAAGTAAGCGCGATTTGCGCTCAAGCCCATGGTCCGGTTTTAACCGAGTTATACCCGATGGCGGTTTTATCGGTTAAACCTGACGCGGTCATGGGGCTGGTAACGATGAAACATCGTATCGGTCGGTTTAGCCAAAAATGGTTGGCTCAACTTCGGATTGATATTCAAGAGAGACATTACGGATTGATTGTTTTCTCGACCGGTTTTGGCCCGGCGCCTGATTTTTTGCCGGAATCAATTTACAACGAGACCGAAAAATATTACCAACTGGCGGGCAAATTTCCTTTGGCTCGAGTTGAAATTTATCGCCGGCCATAAGGTGAAATTGAGGCCAGAATTTAATCTTTACAGAACTCTCTTCTAAGAGAGTTCTTTTTTTGTAATTTCAAACAAACATTTTGTTTATCCACATTTAGATTTGATTTTTATTAATTATGCGGGTATAATTTAAAAAGGTTTATTAGCGATTAAGATTTAAAAAAATGAAAAAATTTTTTCAATCAATTCGTTTAAGTCCGGGCGGTTATCTCGCTATCGCCGGTTTGGCGATCTTACTCGCCTTATTTTTTGTTTTCTATAATCCT
>JAMCWY010000018.1 GCA_023480925.1 Patescibacteria group bacterium | reverse complement strand
GGACCGATTTTAAACGGCGAAGGCGGCTCGGGTGCGGGCGTTTGTTTCAGCGCCAATAAAGTCAAAGGTGTTCGGGCCAGCCAAGCCGACCAAGCCGACTTGATCAAGAAAGCCCGCGAAGACGATGATGTTAATATTCTTTGTTTAGCCGCGGACTTTGTCCAACTAGATCAAGCCTTCTTAATCGTCCAAGCATTTTTAACAACGAAATTTAATCCTCAGCCTCGCCGCCTTCGCCGTTTAAAATCGGTCCGCGATTTTGAAAATAAAAATTTTGAAAAAAAATAATTAAAAAACAAAAAATTAATCGTTAATCTCGATAATTTTATTTTTTGTCTTCTGACCGGAAATAATTTTTATTCGCGAAACAGCGACATCGAAATATTCCGCCAAAGCCTCGATTAAAACTCGATTGGCTTGATTTTTTGCCGGCGGTTTATTAACTGAAACAAGCAAACGCTTGGCGTCTTTTTTTTCAACTAAGATTCTATTTGAATTAGTTTTAACCTTGACAAAAAATTTCATTGCCAAAAAAATGGGGAGAGTAAGAACTGTGGTGATCTTGTATTTTAACTTTATAAAGTTTTTGCTTTTTCTTATTTCTCCCCTATTATCCCCCCCTTTCGTGTGCTACGCGTCTAAAATAATTTTAGCATAAATTTAATTAAATCAAAAACCATTACCTGACTTTCATAATCTTGATCAAAATATTGCTTGAGACTTTAACTTGGCCTCGACCGAGCTGAACCAGTTTTTTCTTGCCTTTTTTTTGTTTCTGCCAAAGTTTAACTTTTCGCGTCCGATCGCCGCCGTAAAGAGCGCCGGTCACGTTCGCCTTCAGGGCCGGAATCGTCTCGCGAGCGATAATTTTCCCGCCAATGGCGGTCTGAAGCTTAATTGGAAATTGTTCCTGAGGCAAAAGTTTTTTGAGTTCTTTTAATATTTTTCGGCCCGTGATCTCGGCGCGGCTTTTTTTAATAATCCGGCTCAAGCTTGCTTCTTTTTCTTCAGCGATCAAAATATCGACTTTGGCCAAATCGGCGAAACGATATTCCAAAAATTGCCACTCGAGCGAAGCGTAACCGGCCGAAACCGATTTCAACTCGTCGTAAAATCCACTAATCAGTTCGTCAACGTTTAATTCCGCTTCAACTAAAACAAAACTTCCGGCCGACTCGTTCTTTCTAATCAAACCATCTTTAATTTTGATCAAGTTCAAAACTTTTTCCAAATAAGCCAGGGGCGCGACCAATAAAACCTTTGCCCACGGTTCTTTGATCTCGATAATTGTTTCCGGCCCGGGCATTTCTTGAGGATTTCTAACCTCGATCGTCTGACCCGAGTTGAGCTTAACCAGATAAGTGACTGAAGGCAAAGTTAAGATCAGTTCCGTCCCAAACTCGCGTCTCAATCTTTCTTCAAAAATTTCCAAATGAAGCAAACCCAAACAACCAAGAAGGTAACCGCGGCCGAAGAGCGTTGAAGAAATCGGCGTCAACTCGATTGCCGGATCGGTCAACCTTAATTTGTTTAAATTATTTTGAAAGCTGTCATAAGTAATATCGACGGAGGGAAAAATTGACGCGAAAACGACCGGCTGAGGTTCTTTGTATCCGGGCAAGGCCGAAGTTTCTTTCGATTGAACAATCGTATCGCCGATCTTGACCAAGCCGTGGGACTTGATTCCAGTAGCAAGATAGCCGATTTCACCGACGTCAATCCGCTCCAATGGTTTTAATTCCGGTTTGAAATAACCAACCTCAATTGATTTGAAAATGAAATTTTTTGATTTGAGAATATAGTTTTTGTTAACCTCAAAATCGCCGCCAAAAACTCGAACGTGAGCGATAATACCCTTGTAAGAATCGAAGTGGGAATCAAATATTAATGCCTGGGCGTTATCGGCCTTTGGGTCGGCTTGAACTCGCGGCGGCGGAATTTTCTTGATCACCGCCTCAAGCAGTTCGGCCACGCCGGTTCCGAGCTTAGCCGAGATAAGATAAATGTCTTCATCCGAATCAAGACCGACTAAATTCTTAATGTCGCTAACCAAAGCTTCAAGTTCAATCGTGACTAAATCAATCTTGTTGATCGCGACGATAATTTTTAAACCAAGATTTTGAGCAACCCGAAGATGAGCGATCGTTTGAGCCTGGATGCCCTGAGTGCCATCAATGAGCAAGATGACGCCCTCGACCGCGGCCAAAGCGCGCGAGACCTCGTAAGAAAAATCAGCGTGGCCGGGCGTGTCGATTAAATTTAAGTCGTATTCAGTCTCAACGCCATTTTCGTTTAAAAAATAAGACATTCTGACCGGCTGCATTTTAATCGTAATCCCCCGCTCTCGCTCCAACGAAAGCTGATCAAGAAATTGATTAACCAGTTTTTCTTTGCTGACGGTCTTGGTAATTTCAAGAAAGCGATCAGCCAAAGTTGACTTGCCGTGATCGATATGGGCGATAATGGCGAAATTTCGAATTTTATCAGCGGTCATTTATTCATTCACGATTATAAGCGGTTTAAATTATTGAGCGAGAGAGGGGAATCGAACCCCCGCCTATTCCTTGGGAAGGAACAATTCTACCATTAAACTACTCTCGCCCAAAAACAACGCGACACTCACTAATTCGTTTAATTTTCAATGTACCCCCGCAAGGAATCGAACCTTGATCATGGGTTCCGCAAACCCACATTCTATCCGTTGAACTACGGGGGCGTTGGTTAAATCGTCGGCAAAGGCCAATTTTATGATTAAATTATTTTATTTAATTTTCATTGCTCCCAGGAAGAATCGAACTCCCAGCTCAGCCTCCGGAGGGCCGTGTTCTGTCCGTTGAACTATGGGAGCGCAAAAATTAAATTGACAATTTAAAGATAACCGATTCGGCCAAGAATTTCTTGATTTTCCCACTCCCACAAACCCTTGGCGTTGATGAAAGCCTGAAAATCAACTTCGGGCTGATCGAATTCTTTTAATTCCCATTCGCCCAAAATCTCGCCCCACCCATGTTGGCAACCATTGCTGTTTTTATTCGCTTCAATTTTATTGCCCATACTTCTAAGCTTCATCGTCACGCCGCATTTTTCGCAAATTCTTTTTTGATTAATCCTTAAAACATATCGTTTGGTCACCTCGTTCGGAATCAGGTACTTATTGCCATTTTCGTCCAAAAGCCACGGCTCTTCGTTAACCGCGCTCAAATAGGCAGCGGTTTGCAAGCGATAATCCCGATAGATCGAAGCCGAACTTTTTAGGTCAACAATCGCCAATTCGCCGTCAACCTCGGCCAAAATATCGAAAGTGCCGGAATAACGATGATTCGAATGTTTAACCCGCCGCTCCAACCATTCTTTTCTTGAATGAAAGGCGTGATTTTTGATAAAATCGTCAAACGCTTTTTTGATTCCAAGATATTGTTCCGGCACGACAAAACCGTCGCCAATAATAATTTTTTCCAAAATATGATGGATCATTGTCCCCTCGGCCGCCGCCTGATTTTTTTTTAAGTCCGCCTCCTCGTAATTTTCCGCCTGAGCGTAAAAATAATAGAGGGCGGGTTTGTTTTTAATCTGGCAAATCGAGGTAACTCGAGGATACCAAAGACCCTGGATAAAATAACCTTCTTTTTTTTGAAACTCATCGGCCGACATTTTGATTAAATTTTAACATAAATAAAGGCAATCGCGATAATTTTTGTTAAAATAAACCAATGGATTTAATTATCGGTAAAAATAATTCGATTTTAAGAAAAAAACTTAATCCGGCCAAAGACTTCGACCGCCAACTTAAAAATATCGTCACCGAGATGAAAAAAAAATTGACGGCCGCGGTTGGCGTAGGCTTGGCCGCTAATCAAGTCGGCATTAACCTTGCTCTTTTTATCGCCAAGCCAAAAGATAAATTTTATGTTTTTGTCAACCCCAAGATTGAACTGACCAAAAAACCAATATTGACCGAGGAGGGTTGTCTCAGTCTGCCCGGCCAGTGGGGCTATGTCAAAAGATCAACCGAGGTAAAAATTAATTATCAAGATCTAGCCGGCAAACAAAGAAAATTAAAAACAACCGGCCTGCTCGCCCACATTATCCAACACGAGTTTGATCATCTTCAAGGCGTTCTTTTCATCGACAAAACCAAAGAAGTTTTCGAAATAAATAAAACGAATGAATAAAAATCAGATGAATTTTTGTTTTCTCGGTTCGAGCGACTTTTCAATCTTCGTCCTGAAAGAGTTAATTAAAAAGTTCAGACCGAACTTGGTCATAACCCTGCCGGCCAAAGCTCAGGGCCGCGGTCTTCTGATTAAACCAAATCAAGCTTACTCCTTTTGTCTTAAAGAAAAATTAAACGTGATTGAGTTGAAATTATGGCAACAAATAAAAAACTTAACTTTTGATTTTGGTTTGATCGCCGGATTCGGCAAAATTATTCCGGCCAATGTCTTGGCCAACCAATCGATATTCAAACGAGGCCTTTTAAACCTTCACCCTTCTCTCCTACCTCTTTTTCGCGGCGCCGACCCAATCCGCCAGACAATTTTAAACGGCGAAAAAATTAGCGGCGCGACCCTGATCGAACTCGACCAACTCGTTGATCACGGCCCGATTGTCGCTCAAACTCGTCTCGATCTTGATCAAACCGAAACACTGTCCGAACTGACTCAAACGCTTGGCCGCTTAAGTGGTCAGCTTTTTAACCAAACGATCGAACTTTGGTTGGCACAACAACTCGAACCTAAACCCCAAGACGAGGCAAAAGCGACTTGGACGAAAAAAGTGAGCAAGACCGACGGTCGACTTAACCTCGATGAAAATTACGACCAGTGGCAGAGAAAAATTCGAGCTCTCAATCCCTGGCCGGGCGCGTTTATCCAAATTAAAGTCCGAGGTGAAGAAAAACTTCTTAAAATTTATCAAATCGAAAAAATAAATTATTTAGACCTCAAACCGGAATTAAAAAATTTTACACCGGCGAAATTTTTTCAGCATCGGAACGAACTTGGTTTGAAAATCGCGACTGATTTTATCTTAATCAAAGAACTTCAAATCGAAGGTAAAAAAAGAATGGGGGCGAAAGAATTCCTGAACGGCTACAAAATCGAAAATCTTTCTCTTATAATATAAAAAGGCGCGCGGGATTAGTTGAGCGGTTCAACGTCAGCTTTCCAAGCTGAAGAGACGGGTCCGACCCCCGTATCCCGCTCCACAATTAGACTTTCGGATTTTTGACCGAGCATTTAGTGGCCGGCGCCGATTTTTCCTTTTAAAAGAAAAAATCGGGCGGGTGCAAATCAAAAATGTACGGAACATTTTTCTTTTGGGTTGCCGAGCGGAGCGAGGCGGTAACGGGGATTTCATCATTTACGAATTTTTGATAAAGTAGGTTCAAGTGAAATCATAAAAATCCTCCAAGATCAAAAAATTAAACGTTCTTTTGTTCTCTTGTAGAAAAAATTTATTTGGACACTCAGACGACACGCAGTGCCGCTCTTGCGTTTCAAGACGAAGGTAGTGACTATGGTTCCAGTCTTTTTACGCCACGGTAAAGATACATAACCTCGCGCACATCATTGATATTAAATATCTTCATTAGCATGCGCGATGGACCTAAGCCAAGGCCTCCATGCGGTGGACTTGGGGGCCCGGCCGGGTCTATGATAAAATAAAATTATGTTTAACTTGGATAGAAAATTATTTATCAACCTGACACTACTCATTCTTGTTTATTTTATTTCAGTCTTTATTTTCGGAATGGGCTTGAGTATGAAAATAAAAAACGGGCAGATGTCTCCTTGTCCCCTTGAACCAGATCAGACAACAGCATGCCGAATGAACATATTCGAACACATGACGCGATGGCAACAAATTTTTCTTGGCATACCGGCAAAGACGAATCTGCTCGCCCTTGCTCTGATTTTGATTGCTATAGCTATGATTTTCTTTGAAAAAACATTTTCTAAATTCGAAGAATCAATTAAGTTCGCGGCGCGGCTGTTTAACTATAATAAAACCCGACTCGTCAAAGCGTTCAATCCCCTTCTACTCGCATTTTCAGACGGCATTCTCAATCCGAAAATTTTCTGACAGTACTGACAAAATTACGCGATCAACACGGCTTATAAAATAAACTGATTATTTAAAATTGGTAAAAAATATTAATCAAATTCTTAATAGCAAACAAAAAAACTATGACTAAAAAATCTCAAAAAATATCTTCAAAAGCCAAAGAGTGGACCGTAATCGGAATAATCGTTTTGGTTTTGACGCTTCTTATCATCGCTAACCAAATATTTCGTCAGAAGGCCGCGACTCCGAACAATCCTAATCCCGGGAATCTACCCGGAATCCAAACAGGCGATGCGCCCTGGTCCGCTGGATTGACGCATTTGCGCGAAAGATTGAACCAAATCGGGCTTAGACCGTTAGCTCAGGAAGGAACTGCGCTTCATATCCATCAACATCTTGATATTTTTATCGATGGTAAACCAGTTGCTATCCCCGCCGGGATTGGCATTGATCAAGGCGCTGGCTTTATCGCCGATATTCATACTCACGACGGAACCGGAATCATCCACGTCGAATCGCCGGTCCGAAAAACTTTTTACCTTGGTCAATTCTTCGATATTTGGGGAGTGGATTTCACTTCGGGACGCATCGGCGGATACAAAAATCAAGGCGACAAATCTCTCAAAGTTTTTGTCAACGGCTCGCTCTATTCGGGCGACCCGCGTCAAATCGCTCTTGAAGATCACCAGGAAATCGTGATCACGTACGGAACAAACCAAGAACTACCCAGTTCAATTCCTTCGAAATATAATTTTCCGGTCGGATACTAAATTAAACCAAATAATAGACTTAGAAGATTTTCGGCTCCTTAATCTTGCCATCGCAAGGCATTAGTAAAACGCAAATTAGAAAAAATTCCGTTTTGTCTGATCAATAGCTTGTTTCTAAAAAGAGAATCGCCAGAAAAGAACTACTCGCTCTTGCTATCGATTTTTTCGGATTTAAGACTTTGACGATAGTAGGCGCCAATCAATGGCTTCTTGCCGATAATAATATTTTCTTTCAAGCCTCGAAGCGGATCTTGGCGAAATTCTAAGGCCGACTTGACTAAGGCTCTCGATGTCTCTTGGAATGAAGCAACCGAAAGAAAGCTGTTGGCGGTCAAGGCAACTTTGGTTATACCAAGTAAAACCAAGACGCCCTTAGCCATCTTCTTGCCCTCGGTTTTTAGTCTCCTGTTTGTAATCAGGAAAATATCTTTTTCGACAATTTCGTCTTGAATGAAATCGGAATCATTCGGCTCCTTAACCTTGACTCGAGCAAACATTTTTCGAACGATTATTTCGATATGTTTATCATGAACTTCAGCGCCTTGAAAGTTGTAAACTTTTTTCAGTTCGTTCAAAATATACTTAAACGCTTCGATCCGGCCTTTATAAAGATAAATTTTCTTCGGGTCCTGAGAACCATCATTAAGAGGCTGACCCTTTAAAACTTTTTCGCCTTCTTTAACCAATAGATTAAACGGTCGAGGCACATGGGCAACCGCCACTTGTTTTTTTTCGCCCAAAACAGTCAATTTATAATACTTTGGCAACGTCTCAATCTTTCTAATCTTGCCCGAAAGCGGTGAAAGAACACTTTCACTTTTTGGCGTTCGAACCTCTAAGAGTTCTTCGGCTCGAGGCACGCCCTGAGTGATATCAGTCGTACCGGCGACACCGCCAACATGAAACGTTCTCATCGTCAACTGAGTCGCCGGTTCGCCAATTGATTCAGACGCGATTACGCCAACGGTCTCGCCTAACTGGATCGGCTTGCCATAGCCTAAATCCAAACCATAACATTTAGCGCAAACGCCAAATAAAGTTTTACAAGTAAAGGGCGACCTGATCCTAACCTTCTCGACCTGAGCCCGCTCGAGTTTTTCTGCGATCGGTCGAGTGATGTATTCGCCGGCGCTGATAATAATATTACCTTTTTGATCTTTAACTGTTTCCAGAATAATTCGAGAATAAATTTTATTATTAAAAGTATCACCGGTTTCTTTCGCCTCGGTTTTAGTTATAACCAAACCTTCGTTTTCACCGCAATCAATTTCTCGAACGATCAAATCGTTAGTGACATCAACCATACGTCGAGTCAGATAGCCGGCTCGAGCGGTCTTCAGGGCCGTATCGGAAGCGCCCTTCCGAGCGCCGTGAGTAGTAATGAAATATTCAAGCGAGCCCAAACCTTCTTTATAACTTTTCGCGACTGGTAATTCGATAATATCGCCGCGCGGGTTCTCAACTAAACCCTTAATACCGATCATCTGAGAAAGTTGAGCCATGCTCCCGCGGGCGCCCGAATCGATCATTAATCGCGGCGGTGAATCTTCGGCTAAAGACTTCGGCAGGATTTGATTAATTTCCCGAATCGCTTTCAACCAGTTCTCAACCACCAACATCTTTTTCTCATCCAAACTAAGTAAACCTTGTTGATAAGATTTTTTAACTTCGTTTTCTTTTTCAAAAGCTTCTTTGATAATTTTTTCTTTTCCTTTCGAAACAACCAAGTCGCTAACGGCGAAAGAAAGACCTGATTCGGTCGCGTAGGCAAAACCTAAATTTTTAATCTTATTCAAAACCAAAGCCAAAACTTCGTAGTTATATTTTTGGTAAATATCTTCAACCAACCAAGTTAATTTTTTCTTGTCCATCTTCTCGTTCAAAAATTGATAGTCGCTCGGTAAGGCTTCGTTAAATATCATCCGACCAACCGACGTCTCGAGATTGGATTGACCTTTGATTGACTTAACCAAGATATTTTCCCCCAAACCGATTTGACCAAATTCGTAAAGCTGTTTTGCTTCGGTAGTATCATAAACTTTCTTGACCGCGTTTTTTTGATCAGACAAAATCTGAGTCAAGTGATAACAACCAACAACAATGTCTTTGGTCGGATTAGTGATCGCTTCGCCGGTACCGAGACGCAAGTGATTTTTGGCCGCGTTTAAAATTTCTTTCGCTTCCTTTTGAGCCTCATCGCTCAGAGGCAAAAAAACCGCCATCTGATCTCCATCGAAGTCAGCGTTATAGGCGGTGCAAACCAGAGGCGGAACTCGAATAGCCAAACCCTCAACCAAAGAAATTTCAAAAGCCTGAATACCTAAACGATGCAAGGTCGGAGCGCGATTTAAAAGAACGTATTTATTCTGAATAACCTTTTCCAAAGCGGTCAAAGCGTCGGGATCTTCAATTTCAATCAAATAATTAGCTTGCTTAACCGTGTGAACAATTTCCAATTTCAAAAGTTCGTAGATGATAAACGGCTTAAAAATTTCTAAAGCGATTTTTTTAGGCAAACCGCACTCGTTCACTTTCATATTTGGGCCGACGGCGATAACCGACCGACCGGAATAGTCGACTCTTTTACCGAGCAGATTTTGGCGGAAACGACCCTGCTTGCCCTTCAGAACGTCGCTTAAAGATTTCAGAACCTTCCGTTGATCACTCGACTGACCTTTGACCTTTTTTAAAGAGCTATCGAACAAAGAATCAACCGCTTCTTGAAGCATCCGTTTTTCGTTGTTAATGATTATTTCCGGCGCTTTTATTTCGTGAAGTTTTTTTAAACGATTATTACGATTGATAACCTTGCGATAAAGATCATTTAAATCGGACGAGGCAATCTTGCCGCCATCAAGATGGACAATTGGTCGAAGATCGGGCGGGATAATCGGCATAATCGTCAAAATCATCCATTCCGGCCGACGCTGATGTTGAATAAAAGCTTTGATAAACTTTATTTTCATTGACAAACGCTTGCGCATGGCCAGGTTTGTCGCTTTAGCCAGCTTTGTTTCAGTTTCACGTTTAAGTTTGTTCAAATCAAGCTCTTCGAGAAAACGACGAATGGCATCAGCGCCGATGCCAACTTCAAACAGATTCGGGAATTTCCTTGACCAGTTAAAAAATTCAACGTCGGAAATAACGCGCTTAACCTCAATAGCCTTAAGCTCTTCTTTAATCCGGCGATAAGTTGTATCAATTTCTTTTTTCATCTCATCATTTTCAAACTTCTTTATTTTTTCTTTGTAATCCCGCTCAAGATTGGTTAAAATTTTTTTCTTTGCTTCCTCGTCAACGCTCATAATAATATAAGCGGAATAATAAACAACCTTCTCAATCTGTTGAACCGGGATATCAAGAAAAAGACTGAGCGAGTATGGATAAACTTTTAAAAACCAAATATGGGCGATTGGCGTGGCTAAGGTAATGTGGCCCATTCTTTCTCGCCGAACGGATGAATGAGTAACTTCAACGCCGCAGCGATCGCAAGTAACCTTGGCGAATTGATTTTTTTTATACTTGCCGCAAGCGCATTCAAAATCTTTCGTCGGACCAAAAATGACCTCGGAAAAAAGACCCTCTCGATCAGGCCGGCCGGTTCGATAATTAACCGTCTCCGGTTTTGTCGGTTCGCCATAACTCCAGTTTAAAATTTCTTCAGGTGAGGCCAATTTTAAACCAGTTGAACTAATCTCCATCTGTTTCATTATTCTTTTTTTATCTGGCTTAATTGTTGTTTCTGGTCCAAATCCGTCGAACCTTCTTTTTCAACTTCGTCTTTGACCTGATCTTCTTCGGCTAAAACTTTCTCTTCTCTTTTAATGTCAACGCCCAGACATAAACCTTGGAGTTCTTTTTGTAAAAGATTAAAAGCCGAGGGCACCGATGGCTTTTGCGCGTTCTCGCCTCGAATAATATTGGTATATGTAACCGACCGGCCCTTGATATCATCGGACTTAACCGTCAACATCTCATCAAGAATATTAACCGCGCCATAAGCCTCTAAAGCCCAAACTTCCATCTCGCCCAAGCGTTGACCGCCGAATTGAGCTTTGCCGCCAAGCGGCTGTTGGGTAATGAGCGAGTAAGGCCCAACCGAGCGGGCGTGAATTTTATCCTCAACCATATGAATTAATTTCAAAAGATACATATAACCAACAGTGACTTTTTGTTTAAAAGCTTGACCGGTGCGACCATCGTATAAAATTGTCTTGCCGTCTTGAGCCAAACCCGCTTTTTTTAATTCCGCCTGAAGCTGTTCTTCCGTTACGCCAGACATCGCCGGCACTAAGGATCGATAGCCAAGCTTATGGGCAGCCAAACCAAGATGAGTTTCGAAAATTTGGCCCAGGTTCATTCTTGAAATAACACCAAGAGGATTTAAGATAACTTCAAGCGGCCGGCCGTCGGGCAAAAACGGCATATCCTCTTCCGGCACGATAATCGAAATAATACCCTTGTTGCCGTAACGATTAGCCAGTTTATCGCCTACGGAAATTTTTCTCAATTTCGCTATTTCAACGCTGATTCTATTTAAAACGCCGGGCTCGGACAACTCCCCCTTCTCTCGACTAAGCGATTTAACGCGGACGACCTTGCCGGATTTGCCTGGTTCAAGGTACAGAGACGAATCTTTAATGTCCTCAATTTTTTCGCCAAAGATGGATCGAAGCAATTTTTCTTCGGGTGTGACCTCAACTTCTTTTTTCGGTGTAATCTTACCGACCAAAATATCGCCGGCCTTAACTTGAGCACCTAATCGAATAATACCGTCAACGTCCAAGTTCCTTAGTTTCGCTTCCGGCACATTGGGGATGTCAGAAGTAATTTCTTCGGGACCGAGTTTAGTATAACGAACGTCAGTCGTGAATTCTTCAACATAAATTGAAGTGAAATAATCTTCCCGGCAAACTTTTTCGGAAATAATAATCGCGTCTTCAAAGTTATAACCCTGCCAACTCAAAAAACCAACCAGGGTGTTTCGACCCAAAGCCAAAACACCTCGGTTGGTCGCCGGTCCATCAACCAAAACATCGTCCTTTCTAAACTTTTGACCTGGCTGAACCAGCGGCCGCTGATTAGTTGAAGTAAAACTATTTGTCTTTTGATATTTTTTAAAAAGATAAGTTTTCTTTTGTTTATTTTTTGAAGTCTGATAAGCGACAGTCAAATGTTGGCCATCAACTTCAACGACTTCGCCATCGGCTTCGGCTAAAATAACATAACCGCTTTCGCGGCCAACCTGATCTTCCAGACCAGTTGAAACGGTTGGGATGTCGGGCTTAACTAAAACAACTGCCTGTTTTTGCATATTCGCGCCCATCTGGGCTCGGTTCGCGTCGGTATTTTCCAAAAAAGGAATCAGGTTAACACTTACCGAAAATGGCTGCTGAGACGAAAGATCGATTAACTCGATTTCTTTCCGATCGAGCAAACCCGACTCGCCCTTGACTCGGCCCTCAACCATCTTGGGTAGTTCTTGACCCTCTTTGTTATTCATCTCATTAGGGATTGAAGCGATATTAAAATCATATTCGGCGTCGGCGGATAAGTAAGTGATGTTATTTTTTTTGATTTTTCCATCGCTAACTTTATGATAAGGCGCTTGCAAAAAACCATTCTGATCCGACTTGGCGTAAAGAGCCAAATATGAAGTCAAACCAATATTGGCGCCCTCGGGCGTTTGAACCGGACAAATTCGGCCGTAAGAAGTTGGATGAACATCACGAACATCAAAACCAGCCCGTTCCTTGGTCAAACCGCCGGGGCCGCTGGCAGTGATCCGACGTTTATGTTCAAGCTCTGAAAGTGGATTATTCTGATCTAAAAGTTGTGACAAAGGCGAAAGATTAAAAAATTCTTTAACCGTATTGACAAAAATTTTCGGATAAACTAATTGGGACGGCACGATCGCGGCGGTCTTATCAACCACGCTCATTCGATCTTTGATATTTTTAACCATCCGAGCCAAACCCAAACGGGCTTGATTTTCCAAAAGTTCCTGGACACTTCTAACGCGACGATTATAAAGCGCGTCAATATCATCAGCTTGAGCTTGAGCGTCGTTAGTCAATTTAATCGTTTCCGAAATAATTTTGACCAAATCTTCTTTGGTCAAGACTAAATTTTTGTTTGTCTGACCCAGTCGTCGGTCAAAATGAAATCGACCGATCTGGCCAAGCGAATAATGCTTGCTGTCTAAAAACAAATCTTGGAAAAAAGAAAGAGCGTTATCGAATATATTTGGCTCAAAAGGCTTAAGTTTCGAGTGGATTAGTAAGACTGCTTCTTCATAATCTTCGGTATTATCCTTTTTTAAAGTATTGGCGATAATATTGTATTGATCTTTGAGATCTTTAAAAAGATTATTGATTTCCTCATTGTTAACTTGAAAGGCTTTAAGCAAGGTCGTCGCGGCGACTTTCTTCTTTCGGTTAACTCGAGCTTGGAGAATATTAGTTGGCTCAACCTGAAATTCCAACCAAGCGCCGAGACTAGGAATAATTTTGGCGCCGAATAATTTTCGATCGCCAAACGGAATGAAATTAAAATAAAGACCAGGCGAACGAAGCAACTGACTAATCACAATTCTTTCATTACCATTAATAATAAAAGTTTCCCGATCAGTAATATAAGGGATGTTGCCAAAATAAATTTCTTGTTCGTCAACCGCCTTAGTCAATAAATTAGTCAATCGAAAAGTTACGCGCAAGGACGCTTCGTAAGTGATGCCACGATACCTCGCTTCGTCCTCGCTAAACTTCGGATTTTCAAAACGATAGCCAACGAATTCGAGTTTGAGTTCTTTGCCCGAATAATCGTAAATCGGGCAAAACTCAGTGAAAACTTTCTTCAAACCCTGATCCAAAAATTTTTTAAAACTTTCTTCCTTCGACCCAGTTAGATATTTTTTATCCAAATTTAAAAAATACCCGAATTTTTTTGTTAAAGAAAACATGGTCGATCTTTGCTAAGGACCTTTAACAAATTAACTAAAATACTTTTTCGTAAATGTCCTTATTTTTAAGACACTAAAAAAGTCGCCGACGTCTTTTTCGGCTAGCCTCAGCCGGGAAAATTAAAAATTTAAAAACATATATCTTTAAGCGATATTAACATTCAGATTATAAACTATTTAACGATTTAAGTCAATAGTGTTGAAGAAGCATCGCCTACTCCAACCGCTAATTATTATTTATTTAGAATAAATGACCTTAGACTAAAATGATGAAAAATCACTGAAAACTATTAATAAAAGCCGTTTATTGCTTAAATTATTTTTGGCCAAGAATTTGGTCAAAAATTTGAACAAATTGGCCATAAGGCAACGCGCCAACGTAAAGATTGCCATTAATTAGAAAACTGGGCGTGCCGTCAACGCCAATCGCTTGGTTCGCTTTCGCTTCTTCATTAACAATATTAACGGTTGAACGTTGATCCAAACACTGATTAAATTGATTTGAATCAATACCGTTTAGATTTAAACTCGTGGTCAACTTTTCAATATTAGCCGCGCTCGCCCAACCGCTATTTTCAACGCCCTGAGCTTTCATCATTGCCGCCTGCCATTGAGCAAAAATATCATAACTCAATTTTTTATTTTGAATCTGTTTAGCCAAACATTGACCGGCGACGCCGGCGGTGATTGAATCAGGACCAAGAAATTGATTGCCGCGAAAATAAATCACCATCTTACCGGTCGCGACATAATTTTTTTCAATCAATGGCAAAACTTCTTCTTCAAACCTTCGGCAAAACGGACATTGATAATCGAAAAAATAAACTAACTTGATCGGCGCCTGAACATTGCCAACATAAGGATCATTGTCTAAATTAACGTTAACGTTGGTCGCTTTGGCTTGAGGCGGTTGGTTTGAACCGGTTTGACCGTAATACCAGATAGCCGAAACTAAAACGACAATAATAACAACCAAAATTGGAATAAAACTAAATTGCTCCCGGCTTTGGTCCTTTTTCATCTTGACGGTTAAGTTATTTTTTTGTTCGGTTATTCGCTTTAACCTGACCGATGGCGCCGACAACACTATCGATTAAACCATAATCTTTCGCTTCATCCGCGGTCAAGTAAAAATCGCGATCAGTATCCCGCTCGACTTTTTCCAGGGGTTGGCCAGTTTGTTTGGCTAAAATTTTATTGATCCGTTCTTTAATTTTTAAAATTTGTTTAGCCGTAATTTCAATTTCAACCGCTTGGCCAGACGCCTCGCCCATAACCTGATGAAGTAAAATTTCGGTGTTGGGCAAAGCGCTCCGTTTACCTTTGGCGCCGGCACCAAGCAACAAGGCCGCGGCCGAAGCGGTCATACCAATGCCAATAGTGGCGACATCGGCTTTGATAAATTGAATCGTGTCATAAATCGCCAAAGCGGCCATAACGCTGCCACCGGGCGAATTAATGTAAAGATAAATGTCTTTTTCCGGATCATCATGTTCAAGAAACAACAACTGAGCAATAATCGTATTGGCGACCGTGTCGTAGATCGGACTGCCTAAAAATATAATCCGATCCTTAAGCAGACGGGAATAGATATCATAAGACCTTTCTCCCGCTTGGGTTTTTTCGATCACGTATGGCACAAGTTCCATTTCTTTCATTTCTTTGTTATTATACCAAACTTTTTTGGCGAATATAAACGAAAGCAAACCAATCGGCCAAGCTTCGCCAAATAAAACCAAAAGGCGTTAAAAATATTAACCAAAACAACTCGGTCAGAATAAAACTTTTCAGAGCGGCGTTAAAATCGTTATTTTGAAAAACAATTTTAACGACGAAAAACAAAATCGCGCCGAAAAAAATTAAAGGCAGAAAAAGATTAAAATAATTGCCGAAGTAATTCAAAATTAGATTCAAGAAAAAGACAAAAATCAACCAACTAATCTGAGGCCAAAGCCAAAAAACGCCAAGATAAACAAACCAAAGCCAAATCAGAGCAATTTGGTTCAGTTGGAAAATCAAACCGAGGAAGAAAAATGGCAGCGGAATTAAAATTGTTCCAAGCAAAATTTCAGAACCGCGGAAAAAATAAAAATTCGAAATTAAGAAAACAAGAAAAAAAAGCGGTAAAAAATAAAAATTAACCAAAGCCAGATAAAAAATCGCGGAAACAAAAATCAAAGCGAACAGAAAATGCCAACGGCTAAATATCCAGGTTTTGAACTTCTCGAGCATATGTTTCAATAAATTTTTTTCGGGGTTCAACTTCTTCCCCCATTAAAAGACTAAACAAAGTATTAGCCGCCTCGGCGTCTTTAAGATCGATTTGTTTTAAAACTCGTTCTTCCGGATTAAGCGTGGTCTGCCAAAGTTCACTTACATTCATCTCGCCCAAACCTTTATAACGTTGGACTTCAATCGTCTTCTTCTTTGTTTGAAAATTTTTGATCACTCGATTGCGCTCTTCATCCGAGTAAGCGTAATTAATTTCCTTGCCCGCTTGAATTTTATAAAGCGGCGGCTGAGCGATATAAAGAAAGCCGTTCTCGATCAAGCCGCGAAAATAGCGGTAAAACAAGGTCAAAAGTAAGGTTCTAATATGATTGCCATCGACATCGGCGTCCGAAGCGATGATAATTTTGCCATAGCGAAGGTCGTCAATTTTAAATTCCTGGCCAACGCCGGCACCCAGAGCGACAATCAAATTTTTAATCTCAACTGACGAAATCAACTTTGAAAAACCGGCTTTTTCGACGTTTAAAATTTTTCCGCGCAAGGGCAAGACCGCTTGGGAAATTCGATCGCGCGCTTGTTTGCAGCTACCGCCGGCGCTGTCGCCCTCAACGATAAAAATTTCCCGCTTCGAAATATCGTGGCTGGAACAGTCGGCCAACTTGCCCGACAAGGCTAAGGTCGGAGTGATTCGTTTTTTAAAAATCGCCTGCTTAGCCATCTTGGCCGCCCGCCTCGCCTCGAAATTGACAAGCAAACGCTGAAGGATTGATTTTGCTTCGGCCGGCTTCTTGCCAAAGTACTCTTTTAAAAACTCGCTTGTTTCATTTTCAACAATCGTCTTTGCCTCGGGATTGCCCAAACGCGCTTTAGTCTGACCTTCAAATTGAGGTTCTTGAATATTTAAAGAAATAATCGCGATTAAACCGGAACGCAAATCTTCGGCGATTAAATTTTTGTCTTTTAAAAGATTCAACTCTCGGCCAACTTCGTTAAAAACTTTAACTAAACCGGATTTGAACCCGATCAGATGCGTGCCGCCATCAGGGTTAAAAATGTTATTGGTAAAAGCGAGTTCCTGGCTATCCTGCGACTCGGTCCAAGCCAAAGCGAAACGAAATTGATAATCTTGACGCTCGGCCGCGAAAATAATCGTTTGGGATTGAACTAATTTTTTGCCCTGGCTTAAATGATTGACAAAACTTTTCAAACCGTCTTCGAAATAAAAACCGTAGCCAAAATCGTCATCGTCATCATAAAAATTAAAACGAACGCCGGGCGTCAAAAACGCCTGATGTCTTAAATAATCCAAAACTTTTCTGCGTTCAAAACTGATTTCCGGGAAAATTTCCGGATCCGGTTCAAAAATAATCGTTGTGCCCGTCCGAGAAATATTTTGACCCCGTTTTAACTCGGTCACGGCCACGCCCCGCTTATATTCTTGCGACCATTCGCAACCGTCGCGGCTGGAAATCGCCTTTAAATTTTTCGACAAAGCGTTAACGACAGACAAACCAACGCCGTGCAAACCGCCGGAAACTTTGTAAACCTTATGATCAAACTTGCCGCCGGCGTGAAGATAAGTTAAAACTGTTTCAAGAGCGGACTTGTTCGTTTTGGGATGAATTTCAACCGGAATACCGCGACCATCATCTTTAACCAAGACCTGATTTTTTTTAATCCGGACTTCGATATTTTTCGCCTGACCGGCGATCGCCTCGTCAATGGCGTTGCCGACGATTTCATAAAGTAAATGTAAAACGCCATCCGGACCGGTCGTACCGATATACATTCCCGGCCTCTTCCGAACCGCTTCGATTCCTTCCAAAACCTGGATATCTTCGGCTTTGTATGTTTGACTCATCCTAAATTAATTTTTTAAATTCAAGTTTAAATTAAACCCGACCAATACGATCAAATGACCACGCCAATTAACTAATTGAACCAATAAAAAACATCACTCTTATTTTTTGGCGTAATGAATCTTTAACTTTCGCTTTAACTTAATCGGCGACAAATCGCGAATAAAGTAAAGTTTCGCTCGCCGCGCCTTGCCTTTCTCTAAAATTTGAATTTTTTCGATTGTAGGCGAATGATAAGAATAAGTTTTTTCAATCATCTGACCGCCGGCGCCGCCGCGAACGACAAAACTTTTCTGAATGCTGTTTTTATTTTTGACCGCGATCACAATTCCTTCAAAAGCCTGAACGACTTTTTTTTCTTTCTCGTAAAACGCCTGCCAAATTTTAATTACCTCGCCCACGCGAATTTCTGGCAGATCCGTCCGCAAATATTTTTTACCAACCAAATCAACTTTATTCATTTTTTTATTTTTCTATTTTTTAATCAACTTATATTTTAACCGATTTTGTTCTCAAACCAAAAATTTAAATTGGATTATTGTTTTTTTTAACCACCGCCGATTAAATTTGAATTTGACCAAACCGACTGAAATTATTTAAAATTATTGGCCAATCGCGGCGAAATTTTTTTCCCAAAGACACCTTACCAACAACACTAACTTTATTACAAAAAATCAATTTTTGCTAAAACTACGCTAAAATCATTTGTTCTACTTGTTTTTGCGCTTCGGCGACAATGCTTTCCGCTTCTTATCATAGGCGTTTTGTTTTTTTATAAATTGTTTTTACACCAGAAATAATTTTTTCTTGTTTTTTAATGTTCGACAATGGCACGATTAATTTTTTTACGATATTAGAATTTAATGCGGGTTGCGCGTCGCCAACTGTCCAGCGCAAAGATAAATCTTTTCCGATTTTTGCATTTAGAAAAACAGCAACATAACTAGATATAATTTTTGTTTTATCAACTTCATTTTTTTAAATGAAATCGGACGGAATTTTGACTTATATCAACTTCAAAATTATCAGGCACAACCGACACCGTTCCTGGCTTTCCAAGGATAGTGAAAACTAAATCGTCTTTTTTCAACTGCGAACGCTTAAGCATTGTTTCGTGAATCCCGGGTTTGATAAATTTTACATCGTCAAGTTTTATTCCCATTTCCGCGATATTCTGCACTCGCAAAAATGGCACACCGCCCTCGTCCGAATAATAATTACCAGTAACTTTTGGCGTTGCTCCGCCGGACATATCAGCTATGGCCTCGCCAAGCGTAAATTTTTCAAGATAAGGGGGTACCCGCAACGCAAATCGCAAGCGGAGCGTGAAGCACGCGAGCGTTGGCGATTGCCTGTTTTGATGGCCTGTTCAAATTCCGCGTCGGAAATGCCGTCTTTTTTACACCCAACAACGATATAAGGTTTTTTCTTGTCGGCGTCATCGTAAATAACAATATCCGCGTAACGTTCGGTCGTTCGGTCAGGCATTTCCGTTTCAAGTTCAACTCGCTTAACGAGATAGTGATATTTTTTAAGCAAAAATAGTATTCGGCGCGGACTTTTTCCTCTGGGTCGTTTAGATTTTCTTTATGTTCAGACGGCAGATATTCAATCTTTACTTCGTCATTCAAAACGCGAAAGTATCCTTTTCGCTCGCCGTCTCTCAAGATTTTTTCAAAAGTATTTTCTATAGTGTTTATTTCATTAAAACATCAAGCGAAACGCCAAGCGCGTCCGCAATTTTTTTGACAGTATCAATAGTAGGGTTTGGCGTCGCTCCGGCTTCAATTTTAGCAATCGTATGAAAAACCAAATTCGCCTTTTTCGATAAGACATCTTGCGAAATACTGAGCTTGTTTCGGTATTTCTTTATATTCTCGCCGATTGTTGATTTTTTGTTTGACATATTCGTATAGTTTTACTATGATAGTTAGTGAGGATATAAAACCTTTATCATCAATAGTTAGTATATGAAATTTTTATCATTTAGCCAGACGAAATTAAGAAGGCTCCTTTGTGTCGCCCGCGCGCGGGTGCGGTAAGGTGAGTCAAGGGCGACTCGTGCGTTATGTCTCCGACTTTCAAAAAGCCGTTAAGCTCTGTGCTGGTGGACCCGAGGGGACTCGAACCCCTGACCTCTTGCATGCCATGCAAGCGTTCTAACCAACTGGACTACGGGCCCCTAAACTAAATCAAAAAATAACCGGCGTTTAAACTTGTCTAACTCAGGCCGATTCTTCGCTATTTTAATCGAGTGGGCGCGGTAGGGCTCGGACCTACGACCTCGTCCTTATCAGAGACGCGCTCTAACCAACTGAGCTACGCGCCCATTATTAATTTTGCCAAGGCAACAGTTTTATTATACCAACAAATAATCAGCTGGCAGACTTCGACTTAATTAAAATTTATTTGAGCTGAATTATTTCGTCGGCCCGGTCTTAACCGCGTTAACGGGCAAATCTGATTTAATTTTTTGGTAATTATATTGAACGGATTTAATTAAAGCGCCAAAGTCGGATTGGCCGGCGCCGACGCTAGTGACGCTAGATAATTTTCCATAATTTTTAACAAAATCGAAAGCCAAACTAATAAACAAAGAAAAAATGACTAAACCCAAAATAATATTAACAAGAATTATCGTCACTTTAAATTTTTTCATTTGAAAATTAAACTAAAATCAATCATCTCGCCGCTAGTTGACGGTTTTAGATCAATTTTGTCAATTTGAAAATTATATTTTTCGGCTCGAAGTTGATTAATGATATTTTCCAAATCGCTCGTCCGACCGGAAAAACTGCCGCTAATCTGGTTGGTCGAAGTATTGACGGTGGAAACGATTGTCAGACCGGACGATGAGGCGTAATTTTTAATCAGGGCATTGGCAACATTCAAGTTCGTCGGCCGCCAAAATGATTTCAATCGCTGACTTAGACTGGCCAAGACCGAAATTGGATCGGCGCCGAGAAAAGAAAGTTTTTTCAGCATACCTATTTTCAAACTATTCTCAGTGTCGTTTTTTTGCGCCAATATTATTAAATTATTTTTTTGGCTCAACTGATTAATCGTTTGATTAATTTGATATCTAGACAAAAACCAAAAACCGGTGGTTAACAAGACAAAAAACAAAAGCGCGAAAAGTAGTTTTAAAAGGACTATTTTTAAGATTGGGGTTGAAACTTTTTTCGCCATAATTTGAAACCTCTAAACCGCTAATTATTTTTACTAAGTATATTATAAGACATTCTTTTCCTCTTCCAAAAAAAACGTTAACTCTTCGCGGCTTAAAACTTTTTCCGGTTTGGCCGACATGGTTAAAATTGTTTCCTGAATTTCCTTGATAATCGCCTTTGGTTTGATTTTGTTTCGCCGATTAAATTCAACTTGACGCCGCCGCCGCCGCTCGCTTTCACTGATTGCCCGAGCCATTGATTCAGTCATCTTATCAGCGTAAAAAATAACTCGACCATCAAGATGACGAGAGGCCCGACCAATCGCTTGAATCAGGGTCGTTTCGTTGCGCAGAAAACCTTCCTTGTCCGCGTCAAGAATAACGACGAGCGAAACTTCCGGCAAGTCCAAACCTTCGCGCAAAAGATTAATGCCAACCAAAACTTCAATTTCGCCTTGACGCAATTTTTTAATTATCTCGGCGCGTTTAAATGTCTTGACGTCGGCGTGAAGATAGTGAGCTTTGATTTTATGATCCAATAAAAATTCACACAAGTTTTCCGCCGCCCGTTTCGTCACGGTTAAAACTAAGGCTCGTTCCGATCGCGTCGTCCTCATGTTAATTTCTCTAATCAAATCAACGATTTGATTTTGGCTCGACCGAACCTCGATAATTGGATCGGGTATGAAAGTCGGCCGAACCAACTGTTCAGCGATTAAACTCGAAAGACGGCGTTCAAATTGAGCCGGCGTGGCTGAAACAAAAACTGTCTGAAATTTTTTTTCTAAAAATTCCGCCTCGGTTAACGGCCGGTTATCCAAGGCCGAAGGCAAACGCCAGCCGTATTCAATCAAGGCTTCTTTGCGACGGCGATCACCGCTGGCCATTGACCGAATTTGAGGCAAAGCCAAATGGGACTCGTCAATGAAAACCAAAGTATCGTCGGGCAAGTAATCAAAAAGAGTGTAAGGCGGCTGGCCCGGCTGGCGGAAGGAAAGATGGCGAGAATAATTTTCAATACCGGAACAGTAACCGTTCTTTTCAAGCAGTTCAAGATCCAATAATGTCCGCTGTTTCAATCGCTCTGCTTCGACCAACCTATCCTCTTTTAAAAGTTTCCAGTAATGTTCGTCTAACTCCTGCCGAATGTTTAAAATTGCTAATTCAATTTTTTCCCGCGGCGCGACAAAAAATTTAGCCGGATAAATTTTAACCGCCCCGATCTCTTCGAAACTTTCCAAAACAACATCAAGGGAAAATTTTTGTTCGAATTTTTTTTCAACCGGATAACGACGAATCGATTCAACTAAACCGAACCGATCAAGCCAAATTTGAATCAGGGCCCGACCGTCGGGCAAAATAATATCAACTGACCAATCGGCTATTTTAAAACTGCCGCCGCGAACCGTTCGACCCGCTTCTTGATATTGTAAAATTTTCAGCCGCTTGGCCAAGTTAGTTTTGTTGATTTTGTCGCCTAATTTTAAATCAAAGCCGACTTTTTCGTACTGATCCGGATGGCCTAAGCCATAAATACAAGAAACCGAAGAAATAATAACGAAATCTTGTCGAGTCAAAGCGCTCTGTAAGGTGGCATGTCGAAGCTGATCGAGAAACTCGTTAATCCGAGCGTCTTTGGCGATATAAGTATCAAATGTTGGCAGATAAGCTTCGGGCTGATAATAATCATAATAACTGACGAAAAAATTAACCGCGTTTTCGGGAAAGAACGAACTAAATTCTTGATAAAGTTGGGCGGCCAAAACTTTATTCGGCGAAATAATCAAGGCGGGTCGTTGAAGCGACTCGATCATTGAAGCCATCGTGAAAGTCTTGCCCGATCCGGTCACGCCCAAAAGCGTTTGAAATCGGTTCCCCGCCCTAACGCTTTTAACCAAATTTTTTATCGCCTTGGGTTGATCACCCGTCGGCTCAAACTGACTTTTAAGTTTAAACATTTTTTAAAATTTAAAATTTAGAAGATAAAATAAAAGTTCGAAAATAAAATTTTGCCGGCCGGGAGCAAATAACTAAAAATAGAATAAACAATTTCTTCGGCTCGACCAATCAAATTAAACCGTCAAAGATATTTTATCAAGAATAAAAACTTAAAGCAAAAATTTTTTAATTAAGTTTATGACCGCCGAATTTCGCTCTCAAAATCGTTAAAATTTTGCCGGCGTAACTTGGTTTTTTCGCCGACTTAAGCCTAAATTTAAAAGCCGCGGCAATCGCCTCAACTGGTTCTTTCATTTTTTTCGCCGTCTCAATCGTCCACTTGCCCTCGCCCGTTTGATCAACTCGGCCGGAAACTTTTTTTAATTCTTGACCAAAATCGGCCAAACCTTCTTCCAACCAACCGATCAATTTCGATTCAATCACGCTGCCATGGTTAAAAACACTGGCGATTTTTTTCAAATCGAGTTTATAGCGACTTCGCCTGAATAAGTTAAAACCTTCGGCGATTGATTCCATCATTCCGTACTCGATGCCATTATGAACCATTTTGACAAAATGACCAGCGCCGGGCTGACCGATAACGACATACCCGTTAAGTTGGGCCAAGTCGCGGTAAAGATTTTCAAACTTAAGCGCGATTTTTTTCTCGCCCCCGACCAAAACAACCGCGCCGGTTAAAGCGCCGGCCGGACCGCCGGAAACGCCTAAATCGATAAAATTAATTCCCTTCTTCCTTAAATTTTTGAAATGCCTAATTGAATTTTCATAGAAAGAATTGCCGGCGTCGATAACAACATCGCCCCGTTCGAATTTGGTCGTTAAATCGGCGATAACGCCAGCAACAACGTCGGCCGGCAACATCAATAAAATCAATCTTGGTTTAGTTAATTTTTCAATTAACTTATCCAAGTTATCGAAAACAGGAATATTTTTCGTGACCAAACTTTCCGGCTGAATCGACCGATCTAAACCAAAAACTTGCCAACCTTTTTGTTTCAATCTTAAAGCCAAATTGCCGCCCATCTTGCCCAGACCGATAATGCCAATCTGGCGGTGATCGGATTTTGGCGAAAATTGGTTTGGAGTGTTTTTATTGCTCGGTCCAAGCTCGAAACCATTAAAACCGCCGCCGTAAATTTTTAAAGGCACGGCATTTTTCCGCCAAGCGGCCGCGATTGGCGAAATAAATCGCCAACTTGACATAATTTCTTTGGTACTAACAAAAACAGTCCGATCGCCACCAATAATGTCAAATAAAACTTTTTCGTAAGCCTCGGCTAAGTTGTTTTTGTAATGGAATTCGAATTTTTCCTGGCTCAAAATATTTTTTTCGTTCGGCGTTTTGACTAAAAATTTTATCTCGATGCCTTGATTGGGCTGAATCCGGTAAATAATTTGGTTAAACCGAGACGAAGTCGAACAAAGACAGTTAAGATTTTTCTTAAAGTCAATTTCGATCCCGACATAATCATCAACCATTTTTTTGCCCGCCTCCAGAATAATCGGAACGCCTCTAAGATTATGATAATTTAAATTAGTTTCAATCTTAAAATAAGTTTCGGTTTCAGATTTTTCCGCCACGCCTTTTTCACGCCGATAACCGCGGTACTGACCTCGGACAGTTAAGGCTTTGGCTTGGTCAAGATTATAAATCGGCAAACTTTCCAAAATTTCCGCCTTCTTCTCCCGCAAAAAATCCGCTTGAGTTGAAATCGGATTGGCCATCGTGATTAAAGCTAGGAGTTGGAGCAAATGATTTTGGCCGACGTCGATCAAGGCGCCAAGTTGATCATAAGATTGCCCTCGACCAACCAAACCTTCTCGCTCGAAAAGTTTGATTCTAATCATATTAATAAAATCGCGATTCCAAATTTTTTCAAAAAAAGCATTATCAAAACGAAAGTTGATTATATTTTGAACGGTTCCCTTGGCCAAGTAATGATCAACTCGATAAATCTCTTCCTCTCGAAAAAGTTTGGCCAAAAGTTGATCGAGTCTTGTCGCTGTTTTCAAATCGGATCCGAACGGTTTTTCGATCGCGACCCGGGCAAAACCAGTTTGAGGCGAACAGGGATAGATTGATTCAGACTGGTGAAGTTTCCGCAAAATCGTTTCAGTATAAGTCGGCGAAACGGCTAAATAAAAAATTTTATTGGCGCACAAAGCCCAATTTTTATCAGTTATTTTAATTCGCCCGGCCAGTTTAAAGTAATCGCCGATATTTTCAAAATCAGCCTGGACATACTCAAACCGATTTAGAAAATTTTGGCTTAAACCGGCAACGTTTTTTCTCAAAAATTGGCGATACGTCTCGGCCGTGAAACGACGCCGGCTCAAGCCAATGATTTGAAAATGAGAACCGAGCAGACCTTTTTTTTCAAGACTGGCCAAAGCCGGAATTAATTTGCGCCGGGTTAAATTGCCCGTCGCGCCAATAATAATTAAAATGGTTGGAAATTTTTTTTCAACCGCCATCATCCTAAAATTAAAATTTAATCCTGGGCCAAGCCAAGATTTTTTCTGACTTCGTCTTTATAGACCTCGACGCCAGATTGATCAAAAGCGTTGACGCCTATTAATTGAGCTAAAAACATTACTTCGATCATTTTTAATTGAAATAAAAAGCCAACCGTCTCTTCATCGATTCTTTCCAACTCCAATTCAAAGAAAGGCAAACCTTTTGATCGATAAACCGACTTAACCGCCTTGAGAATAATCGTCATCAACTCAGCCAAACTCTTTCTCTCGACGCCGGCGGCCAGGTTATTCAATCCGAACCGATCGCTTACCTGGAAATCAATTGGCCAAGTTCGATTGGAAATAAAGAAAGTGAACTTGTCTTTGCCGCCATCGAAATAAAGCTGGCCAACCGAGTGGAGATCGGTTGTACCAATTGAAACAATCGGCGTCAGTTTTTGATTGTCTTTGCCCAAACTTTCGCCGATAAGCTGACGCAGCCACTGGCCCAAACCGTTTAAATTTGGATTGAAAATAAATAAGTTAATTATATTTTTACCGTTTTTAAAATTGAGAAACGTTGAAACCGCTCCGGCCAAAGCCGGATTTCTCTCAAAGTTTTCGTTTAAGGCCAATTCGAGCGCCTTTTGACCGCCCCTGAGAAAACTAATTAAATCAAAACCGGCCAAACCCAAGGGCAAAAGACCGACTGGGCTGAAAACCGAATAACGACCGCCGACTTGATTAGGCAAGTTTATTTTTTTGATGCCGCGACTGGAAGCGTACTGATCCAAATCCGAACCGGCGTCAGTGATAACAATTGTCCAATCGAACAAACTTTGATTAGAATCTTTAAGCGCATCGGCCAAAGCGCCGTAATTGGCGATTGTCTCGCTCGTCTTACCCGACTTACTCGCCCAAACGAAAATAATTTTTTTATTTTGATCGCGATAATTTTTAATTTGGTCAACAACTTTCTTTAGATTAATTGGATCAACCGTTTCAAGAAATAAAATTTCTTTTTTAGCTTGACTAGAAGAAACGAGCGCGGACTGGACCGCCTCGACGCCCAAGTTCGAACCACCAATACCAATAAGAACAATCGCCGCAATTTCGTCTTGATTGAAAGTTCTAATTAAATCATTGACATTTTTAAAAATTCGTTCGTCTCGCGGTAGCAAAATTGACGCCTCGGGAAAATCATATTCGAACCGAGTTAATTTTTTTTTCAGACCGATTAGATATGGCTGGATTTGTTCGCTTGTTCGTTCGAATGTCACTCGATCAAAACCAGTTTGGTTGAAATTAAAATGAATTATGTCTTCAAATTTGGTCATCTTCTTTTCTCGGTTTATTCTTTATAGTATTTTAATCAAAATTAAGATCGGTAAAAATTTCGACTTTTTTCATCCGGTTAAAAACTAAAGCAGGTAAATCAGCCAAAACGCCGGCGCCGCCTTGGACTCGTTCAAAAATGTCTCTTTTTTCTTCGCCCAAGACATAACCAAGGCTCTGATCAACAAAGTTTTCCAAAAAACTGATCGAACACGTTAATCTCAGAGGCAACTCATTTTTGCCAGCCGCGTCATAACCAACCGCCCAAATCGCCGGATCTTCGAACAAGTGTTTAAATAAAATTTTATTTTCAGGAAAAGGCATTATTCCGGCCGTGTGGCCGTCAAAACCAATTCCTTGAGTAATAATAACCCGACCGGCTGGGTTCAACTTTCGCCATCGCTTCAAACTTTGGTCGAAAGAAACGGCCGCCTGAGATAATGATTGGTTTGGTCTGGGCCGGGGGTCAATAAAATTCGCGCCGGCGGTCAAGGCTAAGCGATAAAATTCCGTTTTGGCCATTTGAGCGAAGTTACTTAAATCCGAATCGAAAACATAACGTTCGTCTAAAACAGAAATAGTTAAATTAGGTCCGAGCTTAGTCGAATTAAAACCGTCGATTAAGTCAAAAGCCGAACCGCCGGAAAGCAAAAGCAAAACCGACGAATTAGAATTATCGGCCAGAAAAAAATCCAGGAATTCCCTTCCCCGCTTTTTTGTTTCCGTTCGATCGGCCACGCTGATAATTTTCATTTCTTCAGCTGGTTTAAATAAACCAGGCCGCCGTAGAGACCGCTTAAATCTCCAAACTTTGATTTTTTAATTAATGGTAAACGCGGCAAAATTTTGTTAATTTTCACCAGTTGATTTTTTAATTTATCCAGATCGATTTTTTCTGCAAGCGAACCGCCCAAAATGACGGCGTCAACCGACCAAACTAAATCAAGATTGTAAACAAAAACTGCCAGAACCTTAGTCAGATCAGACCAAAAAGATTTCGATTGGATTAATTTTGACCGCCGGCCGAATTTTTTCTCAATTGCCCAGCCGGCGAGAAAATCTTCAATCTCAAATAAATTAAAATGATTGCCCGACTTTGAAGAAAAAATCAAAAACTGATGACCGGGTTCGAAGCCGACCGAAGCTCGATCAATTTTTCCATCGACGATCCGAACACCGCCAACACCGGTGCCAAAATTAAGATAAGCGATATTTTTTTTATTTTTGATCTTCCCTGCCCTCGCCTCGGCCAAACCGGCCAAGGCGGCGTCGTTCTCGAGATAAGTTTTGGCTTTAAATATTTTTTCCAGTTCCCGTTTTAATGGTTGACCTTGCCAGTTCTGAAGATGCGGCGATCGAATCAACATATCTTTTTGTTTATTTAAAATTCCGGCGATGGCGACGACCAGGCGGCTGACTTTTTCGGTTCGGCCGATAATTTGATTTTTAATTTGACTAAATTCTTTAATCGCGTCTTTAAAATTCAAAGTCGTCGCGACGACAGTCGGCCGACCGACAATTTTTTTGTTCTTGGCTAGACCAATTCGCGTTTTCGTCCCGCCAATATCAAAAAGCAAGTCCATCGTTTAAGCCTTTGATTTTAAAAGATTAACCAAGGCCGGCTGATCGAAACCAACGACAATTTGACCGTCAACATCAATAACCGGCACGCCCATCTGACCGGACTTTTTAACCATTTCAGCCAAAGTCTGATCATTAATCGTCACATCTTTTTCTTCGTATTTAATATTATTCTTGTCAAAAAATTCTTTCGCCTTATGGCAAAAAGAACAAGTCGGAGTGGTATAAATAATAACCTTAGCCATATTTTAATAAAGTGTTAATAACGACTTTTAATTTTTTTATTCTTTTTTATTTTTTCCCGCCGAATAATTTAATCAACTTTTGATTAACTCGTTCCGACTTTTTAAAACGGTAGCAAATAGTTTTGCCCAAACGTTTTTTTTCAACCAATCCGACCGAGGTCAAGATTCGACCTTGACGCGAAACAGCCGAAAGAGACAAGTTTAAAATTTTGGCCAGGTCAGTCAAACAAAGATCGGTATTTTCATAAACTAAATTTAAAATCAAAAATCGGTTCGAATCGGCCAAAGCGCGAAACAAAATCGCAGCCTCTTCTTTCTCAAACCGGCGCAGACTTTTTTTAATTTTTTTAAGTTTGGTTCGGTTAATCATTACTAACACTTAAACACTTACGCAACTATTCAAGTGTATTTTAAACTAAATTTAAGTCTAAGTCAACTTCACGGTCGAAATAGCTCGGATTGAACCAAACTAAAATAAAAATAATTTTTGATCGAATATAAATTTTGAAAGATTAATTTGGTCAAAAAGCGCCTCGTTTTTACTAGCCGTTACTGACAAAATTCACTCGCCGAAAATATTGCCGATCAATCTTTTGAATCTAAAAAGACATCAATTTTATGTGTTAAAATTAAAGTAGTTATTTACAAAAAGCAATTTTGCTTTAGAAAGGAGATGATTGCTTTGGCGATAACGAATCAGGACGCTAAATTTAACCAGCCAGGAAATTTATGGAAAGGTTATTGGGCCAATCCCAAGGACGAAAACTTGCGTAATCAGTTGGTTGAACACAACGTCCATCTAGTTGACCACGTCGTTAAACGCTGCTTTTTCCAAACTCATTCCCCTCTCAACGCGGCGGAAGACCTAAGACAAGAGGGAGTATTTGGGTTAATCCGAGCGGTGGAAAAATACGACCCGAAAAAAGGCATGGAATTTTCCACATACGCCTATCGCTGGATATACAGATTTATCCAGAGACACCTGGAAAGGTACGAACATCCTCTCCGTATTCCTTCTTATATACAGCCAATGATCGATTATTTTAAAAAGGCAGAAAGGCTTTATGCCGCCAAATACGGTCAACCGGCCAAGAACGTCCAAGAGTTATCGTCATTCCTTGAAATTGACGAAAGCTTAATTATCAACATCAGAAAATACGCGCATCAAACAGTTTATTCTCTCGACGGGAAAGTTGACTCCGAAAATACCGACAGTGCTTCTCTGATCGATTTCGTCAAGACAAATGAAGCTGGTCCTGAAGAAATTTGCTTGGAGCGAGAACGACTCATGTTTGAGAATGAACAACTTGAGCAAGTACTCAAGTGCATACCACCAAAAGCACAAGAGATGATGATGTTGAGCGTCTCAGGTTATTCCATGGAAGAAATTGGTGAAAGTTTCGGCGTCACGCGCGAGCGAGTTCGCCAAATTATCAATAGCGGAATCGCTTTAGCGCGAGCGGCCGCGAATTACAAAGGCGATCAGATTAGCTTAAGCGAAGTTGTCCGGACGAAACCAAAAATCGTGAAACTCCGATTAGCCACGGCCAAGGAAATAAAAAATTTCATAGAACAAGTCAAAAAAGTCCAAGAGAATATTTTGTTTGGATAAAATCATTCTCTAAAAGTATTTTTTAAACCACTCGAATCCTGAGTGGTTTTTTTATTTTTTAGACGCAAAAAATTTTCGCCAAAAAAACAATTAATAAAAATCTCGGTAAAAAATATTTCCAAATGGTTAATAAAAAATAAGCCAGCCGTTTTTAAGATAACGTTGGCTTATTTAACAACTGTCTCGAACGCAATTTATTTAAAATAAATCACGAACAAGACAATAAAGAGAACAAAGGCAAAGATGGAAATACAGGCGTGAATAACAACGAAATCGGCAAGATCGTTTATCTTCTTATTCAACCGGTCGATTTTTTTATCGATCAAGTTGAAATAGTTAATAAGATCATCATACTCATCGTCGTTGTCCGCTTTCATCTCGATCTCGGTTCTTGACCCAAAGTTAAACCAAGGCTGTTTCTGGGACGAAAGTTCAAAAGGACGCCCGTCCTCTTCATCGCCAACTCGTTTAAAATGACTCGGGCCAGAACCAAGCATTCTTACAACCCGATATATTTTAATCCAATCATCATCTTCATCGTCCAATTTGATTACCTTCTTTCCTTAAATAGTTGGACTACTAAGATGATAGACTATTTTTTATTAATTTCAAGGCTATGTACTCACCCTTCAAAACGAGAGATTTCGCCTTGTTCTTGATCGAAAAAGGCTTGCTGAATATTTTTCGGAGCACTGGGACTCGAACCCAGAATCCCACGAACCCGAATCGTGGATGTTGCCATTACACTATGCTCCGTCTGAATTTTGCTTGGTTGATTTAATTATTATAATTTAATTTTGGTCAATCTTAATCCATTAAAAAAATGCCCGAACTGCCAGAAGTTGAAACAATCAAAAAAGGTTTGAAAAAAGTTTTGATCGGCAAAAAAATCAAGGCGATTAAAATTTTGAGCAAGAAACAAATTCAGGGCCGAGCGAATTCGCTCATCGGCAAAAAAATAAAAGGAATTGAACGTCGAGCGAAAATATTAATTTTTTCATTTAATCAAAAAAAGGCTGACGATAAAATTTTCCTTGTCGTCCATCTTAAACTTTCCGGCCAGCTTGTCTACGAACGAAAAAATCAAAAGGCGACCTTGCTTAATCTTAAAGGCTTGAATAAATATAAACAGTCGGGCTTGGTCGTCGGCGGTCATCCCGGCCGCAATTATCTCGATCAACTGCCTAATCGTTATACCCGAATCATTTTAAGTTTTGCCGCAGGCGCAAATTTATATTTTAACGATTTAAGAAAATTCGGCTGGTTCAAAATTGTCAATGAAACCGAGATGGAAAAAATTAAAAAATCTTACGGACCCGAAGCGATCAACATTTCGGTTGAAGAATTAAAAAAAATTATCGCGACGGCGAAAGGACCACGGATTAAACAACTCCTACTTGATCAAGCTCAAATCGCCGGCCTGGGTAACATTTACACCGACGAATCTCTTTTCTGCGCCAAAATTAATCCTTTTCGCTTGACCCGATCGATTAAACCAATCGAGACGGCGCGCTTGACCAAGTGCGTTAAAAAAGTTTTAAAACTTTCGCTCAAGCACGGCGGCACCTCGGAACAGTTTTACCGCGACATCGAAGGTCAAATCGGAACTTTTGGCCGAGTCGCCAAAGTTTATCGCCGAACCGGCCAAACCTGTGAACGTTGTCATCATCGAATTGAAACAAAAAAGATCGGCGGCCGAAGCACTCACTTTTGCCCTAATTGCCAAAAATAGTTATAATTAAATAATGAAAGTCAGCTTGCGTCGAGTTTATCTTTATCTCTTTTCGGCCGTTGGTTTGATTTTGATTCTGATTGGCGCGACTAAGTTTGTTGACTTAGGTCTGAGAATGTTCGTCTTTCAAAACGCCGATTATTATCCAATCAGTCCACTAGGACCAACACCACCGGTCAGTCCGGAGAAAAATCTTAGTGGCGTTAATTCGACTTCATCAAACCAAACAAAAATTAATCAAATCGCGTGGGCGGAAGAATATCAGCGCCAAAACGTTTTGAGTCAGAGAGAACGCGACGCGGCCAACGCTCTCGGCCTACTGATTATTGGCCTGCCTTTATACTTGTATCATTGGCGTTTGGCCCAAAAGGAAGAAACAAAAGAAAAGTAGACTAAAAAAATCAACAAGGAAGGGTGCCGGAGCGGTTCAACGGAACAGCCTGGAGAGCTGTGTCTGCGTCAGCGGACGCGTGGGTTCGAATCCCACCCCTTCCGCCAGTTAGGAAATGAAGTCATTGGCTCGCCCGCTACGCGGGCTCGCCAGCCGTTTTTCGGGGAAATTTCAAGCTGTTTTGAATTCAGTAAGGCCAGAAGCGGGCTTTTCTTGAAAGAAAGAAATAATTTTGCTATCATAGTATTGTAAGCAGTATAACACAAGTAATGATATCAAAGTATTGAAACTATGGCAACGATTGGCGAAAACATCAAAAAGACACGAAATAAGCTTGGCTTGACCCAAGACAATTTAGTGAGAAAATCCGGCGTAAAGCACAACTACCCTTACCAAAATTGAGAGTGATGTTGTTGTCAAACCAAGCGTGCAGACGGTCGCCAAGATCGCCAAGGCGTTGGGCGTTCCAATTGAGGATTTGTTATAATTCAAAGGTCGAAAAATATAAATAATTTAATATTAATCAATTTAAAAACATCATGGATACACCTAAATATCACGACCTCGATCCTGAAACCATAAAACCGATCGACCTCAATAGTGAAGCCGTGAAGCAGGGATCAAAAGCAACCCCTTTCTCCACTTTCATTTTGGCGGTTGTATCAGGAGACATTGCCACCGCTGGGGCGCTGGTCACCGACGATATCGAATGGGGAATCATGCCCTACAATAAAGTAATCAAGGGCAAAGGCGAAGTCATACCGTGGCTTACGGCGGGAGCGGCGGATAAGAAAAAACCGATCATCATAAGCAATACCCTTGCCAAAGACTGGGGTGTGTTTGAATACTGGAACGTCGGCACTGTGAGCGAAGAGTTGATCAAGTTTGGCAACGAACAAAAATGGCCTTGGCCAAAAGATCCGGCTAGTTACTTAGGGCAAGAATACCGGGTTGCGCAGTGCTTTGTGTATCACCTCAATGCGGAAAGAAAGATTGATTTTATGAGGCAGTATCTGGATGCGGGAAGCGTATGGACGCAACTCAAATGAAATCAACTGAGAGCAAGGACAGGCAGGTGATATCGCTGTAATCATAGCTGAACTAAATAGGAAAAAATTTGCCGCCAAAGCATCGGGTGTTCCAATGGAAGATTTAGTAAAATAAATATTACAAATATGGACAAAAATCTTATCGCAAAAGTATCAACCATCATCAATACTCCCATCGCACAGGTTTGGGAGGCCTTGACGAAACCTGAAATCATCAAACAATATATGTTCGGGACGAATGTTGTTTCGGATTGGAAAGTAGGAAGCTCTATCGTCTGGAAAGGAGAGTGGCAAGGAAAGTCGTACGAGGACAAGGGCAAAATTCTCAAATTTGAAGAAGAACGAATACTGCAATATAGCCATTTCAGTCCGCTAACGGGCAAACCTGATGTGCCGGAAAACTACCATACTGTTACTATCGAACTTTTCAGCGATGGAACGCAAACAACTGTTACGCTCTCGCAAGATAATAACGCGACCGAGGAAGACCGCGAGCATTCCGAAAAGAATTGGCAAATGATGCTCGACGGTTTGAAGAAACTTTTAGAGAAATAGACCAAAAGAATTTGCCGCCAAAGAAAACTTGAAATCGTCCTTTCCGCTCCGGTTCTCGCCTACGCACCGCTTCGGTCGGGCAGGCAAGGTGAGGCGGGCGGAAGGGGGGTGTGGGGGGAATTCCGCCCGCCGAGCCCAGCGATTTCGGTTTGGATATTTTCAAACAGACACCGCCAGATTTTTAAGTTCGAACCGTAGAGTTTACAAGGCTTTTTGAGCCTTTCGTGGGCTTCGGAGGTTCAATCTTGGAAAGTTGTAAGTCCATGAGAACATCAAAGACTGGCGTTCGGATCGGCGTCAGTTTCTGATTTTGCACAGTAA
>JAMCWY010000022.1 GCA_023480925.1 Patescibacteria group bacterium | reverse complement strand
CTTCAAGGTAATTCCAATTTAACTAAAATTAAGATTGATCTAAACAACAACCAAAGTCTCCAAACTAACAGTTCAATTTATCTCGAAACGGCGAAGGCGTTTGGTCGAATCCAGCCGCCGCCTAATTTTTATAAATTTCAAATTTTTTGGATATTTAATTTAACTAGCCGCGCTTATATTTTCAACCAACTTAGCCAAAATCCCGATTCTCAAAAAAAATTAATTCTCCTAAGCATTCTTAATAATCTTAATCAAAGTCAAGACAAAGTTTTAACCATGCTTAATCAATGAAAAAAAAATCAACCCGTTTATTTTTAATTTTAGTTATTTTAGCCTCGGCTCTACCTTTTTATTTTAGCCGCGCGGATAACACGACTTTTAACAACATCGACTACAACTCGGGTTCGAGTCCGAGTTCAACTCAACCCAACCCGTCTGGTTCGGTTCCGCCGCTTTATCCAATCGAATCAAGCGGCTCGGGTTTCGATCTCGGCAATATTGTCCAGGGTTTTACGAGCGAGTTGATTGGAAATTTTCTCTCGGGGTTGTTTAACGAAGTTCCGACTTCCGACGCAGGCGCGAAAAAGGCGATTGGTCAATCAATCCAAGAATCGATCCGTGGCGTCGGTGAAAACCTCAAAGCTCAGCTGAAACAAATGATCAAAGACGCTCAAGCTTATTTTCTTGATCGCGTCCTTAATGTCGCCACCAACGCTATGCTCCAAAAAACCGGCCAGTTTTTTATCAAAAACCCAGTTGCCTACAATCAAGTCATGCAATCGCTTGGCGCGATTGGCGGCGTTAATAATTATATTAACAACACCAACTGTATTCCTTCGCTCGCTTACCCGTCGGTCAAAAACGCGATCGTCGGCATTATCGCCGGCGCCCGCGACACTTTTGAAAATAATCTCAACCAAGCGGTGAACAGTAATTCTTTTTTAAGAAATTTTCCCGGCTTTAGCCAGGCCGCGGATAATATTTTAAATAATCTTCAATCAAGAACATGTCCTTTAGTCATAAGTCAAACAGTTAGTCCAAACCAACTAAGTCAAAATAGAAGGCCGAGCCTAGTTGGCTTCTTAGATAAAATTCCTTATTTCGCCAACGCCGATCAGTCGCTCAGACGAACAAGCGAAGCCCAACTCCTAAACTCGTCTCAGCCCACTCAAACCTCTAATCCATTCAGCGACGTCCAGCGTGCGAACAGTCAAATCATCGACGTCGGCCTTAACTCGGCCAACACTTACGTTGAAACCGCGCCCCAACTTTTCGCCCTGGACAGTTCGATCCTTAATCAAGCGTCGGTTCAAACCAACCAAACTCAGACCGATATCAACAACGGCTACGCCACGATCAAAAATTGCGCCAACGGCGTTAATTGTCAGTCTTCTTTTTCCTCCGGCGATTTAAAAAAAATCGCTCAAACCGCAATGCTCGCTCAGGTTCAACAACTGCCGACGTTTAAAGATTCGCTCAATTTTCTTTCCAGTTATCTAACTTCCTTCTTGCGTTCAAGACTTTTTGGCTTGATCAACAACGGCTTAGCCGACCTCCAGGGCGCGATCAATCATTCAACCAATCCAAGCAACGAACTCGCCGGCTCTTACACGACCAGCAACATCGCTCAAGCTTGCAACGGCATGAGCCAGCTCAGCGGCGGTGGCAGCGGTACCGGCCAGATCAGCAACAAAGCCTGCGTTTCGGAACTAAACAACCAAAAGATTGAAATGACAAAATTGGCTCAAGCCGAAGCAACCAATCTCGCCACTTCGATCGCCGCCTCGATTGGCCAACTTAATTCAACTTCGACCATTGATTTAATCAGTCTAATTCAAACACAACTAACCAGTCTCCAAGCAGTCGTCAGTAGTTCAAGTAATATGCTTGACTCCTATTCAAACCAAACCAGTCAAACTTGGTTAAATTATAAAACGAATGTTTTAAGCGAAAACGATCAGCTTCAAAATTTTCAGGCCGAGCTTGACACGGCCAGCGCCACACGCGCCGACCTCTCGAGTCAGCTCGCCGGCCTATTTAATAATCCGGACATTACCAACTTGATCAGTCAGTTGAACGCTTTAAACAGTTCGGCCACGGCGACCGAGATCGTCACTTTAAGCCAACAACTTCAAACTGATATGAACAGCATTCAAAATTTTCAAACCGCCGTGACTACGCCTCTTAACAACTTGAGTGATTCTCTTTATCAGTCAAAAATTCAAATGCTGTTCAGCCAAGAAGGCGGCTTTAGGTGGGCCAACCTTAATAATGTCCCAACGCCATTTCTTGTCGCCGACCCAGTCCCATCAACTTGTTCCCAAACGCCAAATTATGTTAATTTAAGCGCTTTTTACTCCGGTACTTTGACCACAAACGCGGTTGATTGCCTTCACTCCCTTAGCCTGATCCAACTTGAAGGTTTGCAGGATCTTAATGGCGTTGGCCGCTACCGTCAGTGGTATACAAATCCATATGGTCCTTCGCATTGGTCTAATTTTGACCAGGGCCGATTTAAATATGACCTCATTCTTTTGGCCAACCAAGATTTGGCTCAACCAAAATATAAGATTAACGAGAACAGCGTTATCAGCGGTTTGATCAGCTACACTCAAAAACTTCTTTCCGGCCAAGCGACCGACACGAGCTGGATCGCGCCCCTGCAAAATTATTACGCCGAAAAAATTTCGGTTTATCAAAATCTCAAACAGGTCGCGACCGACAACAATCTTCTAAATGTTGTTATTGGAGAAAATGTTAACAACACCAATATCCAAGTCGACCTCGGCAGCCTTCTTAACGCCCTGATTAACATCAACCAGAACGCCAACAACCTCATGACCGCTCTCAATGATCAGTTCAATGGTCAAAACTCAAACCTGTCACCGATATTGACTGAGATTAATCACCTTCAAACTCGAATCACTGATCTCGAAAACCAACTTCAAACGCAAAGGAATCAAATTTTAGATCAAATCACTCAAGACTTGACCAACCTCCACATTGACCAAACCAACTTTAATTTAGACAACATCAATCAGCAAATTCAAGCACTTGAAAAAAGCCTAAATGATCTTGAAACGAAAGTAAGCGACCCAAGCCTGAGAAGCGCCATTATGTTCTTAAACACTGAAATTCACGATTTTACCACCAGCCCACCGGTCGCGGTTAATATCAATGGGAGTAAAAATCAAACGACAATCGCTGGCCGCGGATTTCTTGATCATCTTCTTGGTTTGGTTGAACTGCCGTTTAAGTTAGCCGGCGGGTTGGTCGCGAATATTTTTAATTTATTCAGTCCAAATAAAATTCAAATTTAATCATGGATTCATTTATATCTTATCTGTTTAATATAAACGTCAACACGTATGGTGGAATCTTGATCTGGTTTCTGGGTATTTTGAATACTATCACCACTTTTCTCTTCCAAATATTGGGCCGGCTGGCCGCGCTTTTGATCAATGCCTTTGCTGTTGCCAATCCTTTTTCCGATCTAAACTTCGCGTCCCAGGTTTGGAAAATTTTTAAAAACATTGCCTATCTCGGCATTATTTTCGCCAGCCTCTATATCGGCATTCTTTTTATTATTAACCACGGCGAAGAAGCGCGCAAGAAAATTTTTGTCTTAATTTTAATCGCGCTCTTAATCAACTTCTCTTTCTTTTTCGCCGAAGAAATATTTAATATCTTCAACTCAATCACCTACTCGCTTGCCTGTCTCTTCACTCCCGCCAACAGCAGTGACGTTAATAACTGCCATTATGTCGGCACAGCCATTTTTGCCAGCCTTTCTCACTTCTCACCCAGCCAGTTAACCGAACAGGCGACCCAAGGTGTCGCAGCCAATATTTCCAACCAAACATTGCGGGTTGTACCCGACCTTGCTTTTGAGTTGGCCGGTTTGGCTCTTTCTTTTCTTTGGACCGCTTTTATGTTTATCTTCGCCGGCATTTTTGTCGGTCGATTTATCTTTATTGCTCTTTTGGTTGGATTCCTGCCACTCGCGATCGTCTCAACCGCGTTCGGGAAAAACAGCAACCATCTGAACCAAACAATTCAATCTTTCTTAAAATGGTCGGCTCTGCCAGCGATACTATTATTAATGATTCTGGTTGGTTTCAGTCTTATCTCAACCGCCTTTACCCAACCGATCACAACCGGCTCCGCCAACGGTGTTGGCGGAGCCACAGGCGATTTTTACAACACGTTTGTCGCGCCGGCCCAACAAGGCGCCGGCAGCGGCGTCAACGGCGGCTTACTCGGTTCGAGCTTTGCCATTGGCCCATATATTTTAATGACCGTTTTTCGTTTTATCTTTATTGCTATTTACTACGGCTTCGCCATCATTTTCGCTATTGATTGGGCGGGTAAGTTCGCCGGTGGCGGCATGACCGCCGCTCGAACAGTTTGGGCCAACGTTATCGGTGGCGGAATCAAATGGACAAGCCAAAAGGCAATGTCGCCAGTCCGAGAAAAAATGGGTTCTAAATTAAAAGATTGGAGTACGACTATGGGCGCGTCCGGTATCGCCGGCACGGCCAAGTTTTCCAAACAACTTGAAAGTCTTTCCGAATCGTTACTTAAACCGAAAAAAGAACGCGAAGAGATACGGGGTAAGGCTCTGGTTGAAAAAACCAGCGGTAACCCGGATAAGGTTAAAGAAACAATGTCAAGTTTAATTCAAGACAAAAATTACGGCGTGCTCAAAAATTTTCTCCAATCCACCGACATTGATTGGGACACGGAAGATTGGGTTAGAAATATCTCGGGCATACCCGGCATCAAAGATAGCCTTAAAGATGAAAAACTTAGAGCGGTTTTGGCGAAAAAATGGCGAGGCTTTAACTCTCCGGACAAAGAAAGCATGATCGCGGCTTTGGCCAAAATTAACATCTCTTCCGCCGGCGGCTGGGATCAACTTGAACCAATCGTAAGCCAAACCAGCGAAACCGCTGGGTGGGGCGGACCAAAGGGAACAAGTACGAACCAGATCCTCTCAGACGCATGGCTGAAAATGCCGGCTAACCAAAAAATGGAGTTCGGCAGCCGCCTTGATCACTTTAATATAGCCAAGAATCTTGGATTCACCGACGACCGTTTCTTCAACCGCGGGTTTGTCGCAACGCCCGAGTTAAACGCTTTGATGACCGCTAAAGGAACATCGGGAGAAACATTAGCCGCGACCATTGCCTTAATTGAACAGGGTAACCAGAAAAGTCAAAATAAAGCCTCGGCCGCCCTTAATTCTCTGGCGGCGATCCAGAATAACCAAGACATTGTCGAAGAAATTCGAAAAAATATAACTGACAAAAACACGCGCGACGAATTAGCCAATCACATTGATTCAATTATCGGAAACGTCAAAGATAATAGTGGAAATCCGTATTCGCTCAATGGTTTGGGTCTTAATTTTAGAGATTAACCGCTAAACCCATAATTATTTTAATGTTAAACTTTTTTGAAAAATACAACCAGGCGCCGGAAAGCATAAAGAATTTTCTCAACTCGGAAAATTATTTTTCTTTCTTGGACGAGTACGCGAAAAAGTTTGAGTTGGAAGAAAACGAGATCGCTTTGGATTTTCTTCTCCGAGACATCGCGGTCAAAGCGATTGAGGCGGACTCGATTAACACGATCGTGGCTGAAATAAAATCAAGATTAAATTTCGATCAAGAGCAAGCATCCGGACTCGGCCATTTTATTTTCAGCCGCTTTTTGCCTTTAATTAAAAAAAGGTGGGAAAGCTGGAACGAACAAGTCGAAGCGGAAAAACAAAGCGACATTCAAGCCCTCTTGGACGAAATTAAGAAACAAGAAACGCCCAGAATGAACTCTCCCGTGATTAATCTTAATCGCGCCGCGCCGAATTTAAACCAAAACCGAGTTGTCGCCGCGGCGCCAAAGCAAACTTCTCTTGACGACGGAAGCGAACCATTTCAAGCGCCGGCCGAACCAATCGCCAAGCCACCCGAACCAATCAAAATAGAAAGCCAGCCGATGACGACGAGCGCGACGCCGAAACCGATGAGCGCGGATCAAAATTTTAACCCTTTGGGAAAAAATATTTTGGAAATTCCGGCCGAACCAACTAACCTTAAATTAAAAGACGCCGACCGGCCTGATTCAAATTCAACCTTTGTCAACGTTAAGGAGATTAAATGGCCGACGAACCAACCAAGTTCAACCCAACCAGCCAACGCGCCAAGCCCAAACCAATCGTCAGACTCATCCAATCTTGGCCCCAAAATCATCATTAAAAAGGCCGAACCGGGAAAAAAAGATCGCGCCGTGATCGATCTTTCTAATTTATAATTAGATTTAAAAATGAGATCGAGCGTTCCTCAATACATCGGCGTCGAAGACAAGCTAATGGGCTTAGTCACGTTTAAACAACTCTTTTTATTTTTGGCCGCCTTTATTATCAGTTATATCGGCAGCAAAGTTGTCGGCGGTTTAATCGAACTCATAATCGTTATAATCTCGTTTGGTCTGGCTGTCGCCCTGGGCTTCATTAATCTTAACGGCAAACCGGTCCTATCGTCGCTACCTTCGCTTTTTTACTTCTTTGGTTCAAACCGAAAATATGTCTGGCAATCGATGACCAAGATTGTCAATAAAACGATTGAGTTGCCTGAATTGGAAAAATATTTAAAAGAACCGCCCACAGGAGAAAAACAGATCGAGACAACGGAACAATTATTAATTAGAAAACCAAAAACACCGCCGCCGCCCATCAGCTCGGCCGAACCGATTCCGACAATCAAAGAAACGCCATGGCTTGGCCCGGAAAAACAAATCGCGCCGAAGCCAGAAATAAAAATTCAACCGCCAGCACCGGCGACGCCGGTCCAAACCCGAATAAATAACCAGCCCCTGATTAGTGTCGTCAAAAAGCTCCAACCAACCCTAAATAACTATAATCCATATAAAAATTTTCCTTTACCAAAATTTCCAAAAAGACGATGGTAAAACCGACATTTAATTTGATTAAAGTCGCGGATGTTCGCGACGATACGATGATCTTAACGAACGGTAGTCTCCGGGCGGTTTTAATGGTGCCCGGAATAAATTTTTATCTCTTAGCCGAGAAAGAAAAAGAGTTGGTGATTGACCAGTTTAAAAATCTTCTAAACGGCATTGACTTTCCCCTTCAAATTTTAACCGTCTCGCGCTTGGCTAATATTGAAAATTATCTCAACTACCTTAAGTCGGTTTTGGAAAACGAAAAAGAACCGCTGATCCGGCTTCAACTCCAAGAGTACATCGAATTTCTCGCCGGTTATATCGAAAACCACAAAATTATGAAAAAAATGTTTTATCTGGTCGTCCCCTACGAGTCAAATTTAGACATGAGCAAGTTGCGCAAAAACGATTCGAGCAAAGAAGAGCGCTACGAAGAAAAACTCGAACAACTTGAAACCAGAATCGTTTACCTTTCCGAAAAACTTTCCATCATTGGTCTTCAGCCGATCCGTCTTCAAACTTCGGAGCTGATTCAACTGCTTTTCGAAACATACAACCCAAGCCTGCGTTGGGGTTTGGCGCCGATCCAACTTTTTGAACAATTAAGCCAGACAACGTTAAATTATAAATGAAGCTAAATTTAAAGTTGCCGAAATTTAAAAGCGCGGTCGAGCCGAATAAGCCAGTCTTGGTCATTCCAACGGTCAAAGAATCATCCGGCTTTGAGAATATTAAAGAAATAATTTCGCCGGCAGGCGCGATTTTTAATCTTTCCGATTTTCAAATCGGCGACATTTTCGGCAAAACGATTTTTATCTTGACTTATCCTCGCTATCTTTTGGCTGGTTGGCTTGAAAACATTATTTCCCTTGAAGAAGCCTTTAATCTTTCTCTTTTTTTCTTCCCCTTAGAAACACCGGCGCTCTTGAAAAGATTCGAAAAACAACTTGCCCGAGTCGAAGGTCAAATTCAAGAAAGAGTCGAGCGTGGGTTAGTTCGCTCGCCCGAACTCGAAACCGCTTACCAAGACATCGAATCGCTTCGAGACGCCCTGATCCAGGCGCGCGAGAAAATGTTCGAGGTTGGCCTTTATTTAACGATTTTAGCCGAGACTAAAGACGATCTTGTCATTAAAGAAAAACAAGTGATAAAAATCCTTGAAAGCGCTCTGATACTGCCCAAGACTGTTCTTTTTCAACAAGAATCCGGGTTTATCTCGACCACGCCGCTCGGCTTAGACGAGATTAGTCTCCGCTATCAACTCAACTCATCTCCCGCTTCTTCTTTTTTCCCTTTCATCTCCTCCGAACTCTCAATGGAACAAGGTGTTTTATTCGGCATCAATCTCCAAGACAGCAGCCTGGTTATTTTTGACCGCTTCGCTTTTGAAAACGCTCACATGGTTGTTTTTGCCCGATCGGGTTCGGGCAAATCTTACATGGCCAAACTTGAAGTAATGCGAAATCTGGTCCTTGGCACCGACACGATTATTCTCGATCCTGAAGACGAGTACCGTTCAATCGCTGAAATTTACGCCGGCAGCTTTATCCCCGTCTCGCTCAAATCCGATCTTCACATCAACCCATTCGATCTTTCTTTGCCTTTGGCGGATGAAGATCCGGTTGGAGTCTTTAAAGAAAAAATTTCCGATCTGGTTGGTTTGATCCAAATCATCACAGAAAAAGATCTCGATTCAGAAGAGCTGACGATTATCGATCGGGCCCTAACCCAAACCTACGCCTCGTTTAATATTTTGCCCGAAAGCGACATTAGTAAAATCGATATCTTCCCGACTCTCGACGACTTCGAAAAAATACTCCGGAACGTCGAGGGCGGCGAAAAAATAGCCGACCGAATTTATCCTTACACCCAAGGCAACTTCTCCGGTTTTATCAACAAACCCACCAACGTTGAGCTGGACCGGCGCTTGATTGTTTTTGGCTTTCGCGATCTGGTCGAACAACTTCGGCCAATCGGCATGTACCTGACTCTTTCTTTTATTATGAATCGAGCCCGACGCGACGTCCGGCGACGGGTCATCATCATCGATGAAGCCTGGTGGATTATGAAACAAAAAGCCGGCGGCGAGTTTCTTTTGAACGTGATTAAGCGCGGCCGAAAATATCTTCTGGGCGTCACCAATATTACTCAAGACGTCGAGGACTTTCTTAGCTCGTCTTTCGGCAAACCGATTATTACCAACTCGGCCCTGGTTTTTTTGATGAAACAATCGCCGGCGACGATCGACCTAATTGGCCAAGTTTTCGCTTTATCTGAGGGCGAAAAAAATTTTCTCCTTCAGGCCGAACGCGGCCGCGGCATTATCGTCGCCGGCCTTAAGCGCGTCCCGATTTACATCCTCGGTTCATACGCCGAAGATCAGATTATTCGTTCCGACTTAGAACAATTAATGGCTCTAAAAAAAGCCGCGGCGGACAAAGGCTTATAAAATGGAAATAATTTCCGAACCGGAAACACAAAAAATAACCGGCCCAACCGACTTGAACGATTCCAGCCAGGCCGAGCCGGGGGACAGCCGAAGCGGCCCGACTTACTTTTTGCTTTTTTCTCTTTTGGGTTTGGCGATTTGGCTTGACTTAGTCGACATTATCGCCGACATCCTTGACATTCCCACGGGAGGTCTGGTTGGCTGGATTATCAGATTAATCTTGGGAGTTTTCCGTTTAATTTATTTCGGCCTGTTTCTTTATTTAAGTTACCGACCCGAATTCAGCGGCGGCAAGAGCCAACTTAATCGAGCCCGCCGGAATATTTCGATTATCACCCGACTCGTCACGGGCGGCGAGGTTGTCGCCGATGAATTGCCAATCATCGGCACAATCGTAAGTGTTCTCCCCCTTGAAACGATCAGTGTTATATTTTTATTTTTTCTTTGGCCAAAAATCGCTTCTCATTTTGAAACAACCGGCCAGGATAATGGCGAAGTCATTTCTAGACCAAGCCAAGAAATCGCCGGCCCGACTATCAGCGATGATTAAAGATCAAAAATTAAAAACAACTCGATTAAAAATGATTTCAAAATTTAACCCGCGAAAATTAGTCTTGGTGCTTGGACTTATCTGCATTCTTGGTCTTATTGATATTAATTTTAGCCAAGCCCAATCGAACCAAAATTATTTTTATCTCTCAAGTAAAAAAGTTGGCGACTCGATTATTCTTGGAGCTGAGGTTCAAATCAGTCAAGGCGGCCGAATCTACTCCGCCCAAGATTTTAACTACACCTGGAATGCTCAAACGAATCTCGCGCTCAGTGAACAAACTACTTTGCCATTTTTAAGGCTGCCCCTAGGCGACGCCAATATTAGCGTTATCACTGGTGCGGTCAAACTTGTCTCAAAAGATTTCAAATTAACTTTAACCGAACCGATTGACATTAACGTCCCCCAACCAAGCGTTACGATCGTTAAGTTCGAACCCGGCTCTAACTTTTATCTGCCCGCGCGTCAGCTTCAATCAAATGACAACTTAACCGGCCTGGCTTTTAATTTTTCTTCGCCTTTGCTGGATTATTTCTGGGCAGAAAATAACAGAATTTTTTCAAACGCTTGGTCAATCCAATTAAATCCCGATATGGGCTTAGGCGCTCAAAACGAGCTTGAGTTGATTATCCAAAATCAAAATCAACCAAACCAAAGCGCCTCGACCAAATTAACGATTTAATGAGTTTAAAAAAATTTTATTCGGGAAAAAACTTTAATAAAAAATTCCGGCTGGGCAATCTTAACTTGATCCTTGTTTTAATTTTTATTTTGACTTTACCGATAATTTCTTTCGCCGCCCCCCTTAACAATCTCGCTTCGCCGTTCAGTTATTTCCAAACCGAATGCCCAATTTCAAACCAAACCAACAATAATCCCTTTAGTCTTCAGGGCTGCCTCCAAGCGGTTTACAACCTGATCGCCGTTATCGCTGTCGCTCTCGCCTTTATCTTTGTCATCGTTGGCGCGTTTGAATACATGCTTAGTTCAACCGTCAACCTAAAGGCCGCCGGCAAGGAAAAAATCAAGAACGCCGTCTTTGGTTTAATCGTAATTTTTCTCAGCGGCTCGGTTCTCTATTGGATCAACCCTCAAATTTTTAACGCCGATCTTCTTCTTTACCGAGTCCAAAATATCGATATACCCGGCTTCGTTACCGTTGACGGTCAAACATTTGTCACGGGCAAAAACAGTTTCGCCGCCAACGCCCCTGTTACTAGTGGCCAAGCTAGTTCGCCAAACACCGGCCAACGCATTCCAGTTCAAGTCACCCGTTATTATGTTCCTCTCGAAAGTCAGGCTCAAAGCGAAAACTCTTTTAAAGCAGACGTCCAGATGCAAGGCACCGGCTATTGCGACCAAGGCAACGGCCTTATTTGTCAAGGCAAACAAGGCCGTTATATCAACTCTAGTTTTCAAGAAATTTCTCAACCACTTGACGCCGAAGGCCACGTCCTTATCTCCGGCAAAACTGTGGCTGTGCCAACCGAGTGGTTACCCTCAAAAGTCGTTATGTATATAAACAACCAAAGATACGGCGTGTTTTGCGGCACAGACCGAGGTGGCGGCATTAACGGTAATCATATTGATCTTTATGTTGGCGTTGGCAAAGACGCGTTTAGACAGTACGCCGCCATTAACACGGCCGCGGTTGTAGTGACGACATACTCAACTTATGACCAAACAATGAACAATTGTAATTAGTAAAAAATAATGCCAAAAAATAAATTTTTATTTTTAGTCGGCCTGATAATTTTCTTAGTTTTGACCAACCCAGTAAAATTTTCTTTTGGCCAAAACTTAGTCAAGCCGGCCACGCCTCGAACCGGCTCAAGCTCGGCCGCGATCAAACCCCTGCTTCTGCCTTCGGGCCAAGTCGTAACCGCCAATCAAAATTCTTCGTCCTCCCGTCAACCCGACCAAAATCAAAACCGCGTCGGCGGGAAAAAAATTTTTATTAACCTTATAATTGAATTTATTGTCGGCCTAGTTGTGATTGGTCTTATTTTTGGCTCGATTTATTTTTATAATTCAAAACAACGATGAGAAAAATCAAGAACGTCTTTATTGTCTTCGGCGCGATTATTTTGATCACTTTTACTTTTTTAATGGTTGAAGAGATAATAAAAAAACCGCCGATTCAAACATCTTATCAAATCAATGGCACTGGTCAAAAAGTCTATAAGATTTCCAACAACGAACTAGGGCCAAACTTTAAATCAACCCCAATAAACACAATTAATGCCACGACCGCGCCGGCGGTCGGCGCGATTGGACCAGTTTTTCAAGAACCTCTTGGTTTTGCCAAAATTGACTATCCAAAAATTTACGCCTACGATTATCAATCGAAAACCGTCACCGCTTTTGATCTTGAACATAAAACCTTCCAGCAACTTTACGATGATCCCAATATTAGTTTTCTAAGTCTGTCGCCGGACAAACAAAGCTTACTAATCAAAAGTAGCCGCGGCGTCATTGACCATTACTTCGTTTTGGATATCACCGCCGACAACCTAACTAAACTCAATTTATTGACCCGAGCGGCCGGCTGGATCGGTAATCTTCCCCTTTATTACGTTTCCAATGAAGGTAATATCAATTATATCGCCGAGCTTAACCGCCAAGGCGTTGAAAAAAAACTTTTTAACTTTTCCTTACTTGAACCTGAATTCTTTAGTCCCGACGGCCAAGAGGTCATTTTTTACGACAAGCCTCAAACTGGCCGGGCCTCGCCTCTGTTCCTCTATGACCCCAGTCAATCTCTAATTAAAGAAATTTTTCAAGCCGAACCGGGCTTAACCGCGATCGGCCAAAAAAATTCCAATTTAATTTTTATTAGTTATTTCAGCCAATCAAGTTGGATCTCTAATCTAATTGATTTTGGTGGCAAGATTCAAAAAGCTTTCAACTTCGGCACCTTCGCCGACTCCAAGTGTTCGTTTGAGCAGTATCTTGTTTGTGGCGTCCCAACCAACCAAAACCTAACCGGCCTACCCGAGAACTGGCTTCAATTAAAAAAGTCTTTTACCGACAAGATCTTTATTTACAACCCAAATGACAATAAGGAAAAAACCATTGATTTAAACGGTAATTATGATGTCCTCAAGCCGCAGCTAACTCAGGCTGGCCTCTTTTTCACTAACCGGCTTGACCGCAAACTTTACTTCATGCCAATGAAAAATTTTTCGCTCTAAGAGAATAAAAATTGAAAGGGCCAGCCAGTAAACGGTGAATATCGCCGGCAGACGGAAAAGAATCAAACCAATAAAAAACAAAACAATAAAAGCAATTTTGCGACCCTCGGCCGGTTGGCTAAAAATCAGAAGAAATTGAAGCAAAAAAGCAAGCAGGGCCAAATAAAAATTAACTAGACGCAAATCGATCAGACCAAGGAAAAACGGATTGGCAATTATTAATTTCGCCCGGTTGAGCGCGGCGATAAACCCGATAAAAATCGGCAGCTGGATTATTTGGACGCCAAAATTTTTCATCGGATTAAATTTTTCTTCCGCGTAAACATTTTGAATGATTTTTGATTTTTCAATCATATCTTTTATTCCCTTTGTTTCGCGGTTGACTCTTTGGCTGACCTGCCTAACTCGGCCTTCTTCGCGATGGGCCAAATAAGCGAACGGCAGCAAAAAAAATTTTAAAAGAACCGTGGTCAAAATTATCGCCCAACCAAAATCATGAGTCAAGGAAAAAATATTTAAAAGTAAATTCAAGAGCGGGTTGATTAAAACCAGATTAAAAAAGTTCATTGGTAAAAATTTCTTTGAGTTGGCTGAAACTTAATCCGATCGGGTTATTTTTCGCCAAAATAAGATAGTCGCGGTTTGAAGTAATGGTGTTTTTTTTAATTCCTAATTCCAAAATTTGTTTAATTTTTCTTTTGAGCTTATTCCGATCAACTGATTTTTTAATTAGGTTTTTTTTGATTTGAACGGCGAAGCGAGCGTGGTTTAAACTATTGGCGCGGCTGTAAATTTTAAAAAAATTACCTCGATCTGATTCCGAGCCGCGATCAAACTTAAGCCGGTCCGAGCGGCTGAGACAAAATTTTCTCGCCAACATCACGAACTAATCTTTTTTCTCTTTTTTTGACGCCTTGATTTTAAGATATTTCGACCGTTCTTTTTCCTTGATCGAACCAGAAAACCAACCTTTCTTTTTCTTTTCTTTTTGGTCATTTTAAATTTATCCGATCGATTATTTTAATTTTTAACCTTATTGATATTATATAATAAAATGTAATAAAATTTTAGCATGGACATAACCGAAGCAAGTTTAAATGAAATTTGGAACAAGACGATTAATGAACTAGGGGGACAGACGAGCCGGCCAACAATTAAAACTTGGTTCAGTGAAATTCGACCGGTTAGCTTTAGCGACGGTGTTTTAAAGTTAAACGTACCCAATAAGATGGTTAAGTTTTGGGTTGAGCAAAAACTTCATTACACTCTTTTAAAGGCGGCCAAAAGTTTTATCCCCGAGTTGGAAAAAATCGATTATGTTTTAATCGAGGAACGGCTTAAAACCACGACCAAAATTAGCCAATCCCAAAAAACTTTTAGTTATTACAAAAAAACCAGCCTCTTTGAGGCTGATCCTTCAACCAATCTTAATCATCGTTATCGCTTTGATAATTTCGTCGTGGGCGGGAATAATGAATTGGCCTTTGCCGCCGCCCAAGGCATTGTCAACGACTCCTCGGCCAAAGTTAATCCTCTCTTTATCTATGGCGGAGTGGGTTTGGGTAAAACTCATTTGCTTCAATCAATCGGCAATGAAATTTTAAAAAACCACAAAGACAAAAAGGTTAAATATATCACAAGCGAACAGTTCACGAACGAACTAATTGATTCGCTTAAAAACAACTCGATTGACGAGTTTAAGTTGAAATTTCGAGGCCTTGATTTTTTAATCGTTGACGACACCCAGTTTTTTTCAGGCAAAACCAAGTCACAAGAAGAACTTTTTCATACCTTTAATTTCATCTACAACGCCTCGAAACAAATTGTCTTCTCTTCTGATCGGCCGCCGGCCTTAATCCCCGACATCGAACAAAGGCTTCGATCCCGATTTGAAGGCGGCCTAATTATAGACATCACCACGCCCGACCTTGAAACAAGATTGGCTATTCTCAAAATAAAGTGCCAAGAAAAGGGCTTTCTTTTGGACAACGAGATACTTGAACTAATCGCGAAAAAAATAAATCGGAATATCAGAGAACTGGAAGGAGCGTTAAATTTAGTCGTTTATGTTATTAAAGAGAAAAAAATTGAAACAATCACCGAAGAACGAATCAACGAGATTTTAAAGGATTATCTGACGCAACTTTATCGAAAAATTACTCCGCAAAAGATTATCAAGATCGTCTCCGATTTTTACAATATTCAAGAAACAGACATGTTGAAGAAATCAAGAAAGGTTAATATTATTAAACCTCGCCAGGTTGTTATGTACCTTTTGCGCGACCTGGGCAAGATGTCTTACGTTTCGATCGGCGAAGTTTTAAGTAATCGCGATCACACCACAATTATTTATTCTTGCGAAAAAATCGTTAAAGAACTTAACACCAATATCGAACTTAGCCAAGAAGTGGAAATCTTGAGGACAAAGATTTTAGAATTATAATTAAACACCTTATCAACCCGATTTATAGATGTTTTAAAAACTAAAAAATAAATTTAACTAACATTTAAATAGTTTTAATATTATCCCCATATTCACAGCGTCTATAATTATTATTTATATTAATAAAGTATTATTAAATAATAAATGAATCTAAAAGTTAATAAGAACAAATTAAAAAATTTGATTGAAATCGTCAATCGTATCACTGGAAAAAAGGGCGACTTGGAAATACTTAATTTCTTTCGCTTAAAAGCGGAAAATAATACAATCCAAATTAACGCGACTGATCTTGAAATTTCCTATCAAGCCAAATTAAAAGCTGATGTGGTTAAAACCGGCGAAGTTTTAATTCCGGCCAAACAATTTTTCGCGATTATTAGTAATTTTTTTGAAGAAGAGGTTGAATTGGAAGTTAATAACAGCACTATTATCATAAAAGGTCGCGAAAGTTTTTCAAGTTTGCCCACCTTAAGCCACGAAGACTATCCCATCAACCAAAACTTCAACTCGGATAAGTTTATTGAAATTGATTCTGTTTTATTCGCGGATTTTTTGATCAGGGTGATGGCGCCTCTTCGAACCGCCGATATTTTTAAACCTGAATTTGATGGCGTTTATTTATGGTTGGAACACGATTTATTAAAATTAGTGACGACAGACACGATCCGTTTGGCTGAGGTCAAATTAAAATCGAGTTTTTTTAAAACAAACATAAAATCAAAAAAAATATTAATACCCAAAAAAATTATTCAAGAATATTTAAGTGTAAAAGAAAAACCCCGAGAGACAAAAATTTGCCTTGAAGAAGATCAGGTCGTTTTTGACTTGGGCGACCAGAGTTTAATTACTAAAGTGACGGCGGTCGAGTATCCTAACTATCAACAGATTCTGCCGGAAATTTTTTCATTAATTTGTTTGGTTAATCGAGACGAGATTGATGAAAAATTGAAGCTGAATAAAATTTTTGTCGATCAAAATAAAGAAATAAAATTAACGATTACGCCTAAAATAAAAAAAATTGAACTTTATTCAAAAAACGACCTGTTGGGCGAGTCAAAAAATTTAATCGAGACGGAGATAAAAGAAAACACACTAATGGAGAATGAAAACTTTAACATCTCAATTAACGTCGACTTTTTTAGAGACGGCTTGGAATCGGTTTCGACTGAGAAAGTTTTGATCGGGTTTAATTTTTCCGATCAGGGTAGCCCTAAGCCAATCTTGATTAAATCGCCAATCGATGATGATTTTCTTTATGTTTTAATGCCGCTTTAATGGCTTTAATAAAACCATTTTTTTTTAAACCAAGAATTTTAAGGTGCGTCGAGGAGATAAAATCAAGATATCCAAAACTTGAACTAAAGATCCAATTTAAGGGCGACAATATTTATCTTAAAGGCAAGTTTGATAATTTGGTTTTTAAAGAAATTAGTCTAATCGTTAAAAATTATTTCCCGGAAAGCCAGATTTTTTCTCAATTAGAGACCTAGCCCAGTTTTGGACTGGCTCTTCCCAGTTGAGGTACTGAGGATTGTCGGCGGGGTTGGTTGGCGCCGGCCCAAGGGGATCGTTTGGATTAACGTAATAAAGAATATTATGGATGCCGGATGGCGTCAACCAGCTGCCGTCAAGCATTGGTTTGGTTGTTTCAATGGGTAGGGGTTGGGGAAAGGTGTTGGCGGGAAAATTTTTGATTACTTGCGAGACGAAGTCGTGCCAAATCGGCAGGGCGGCCAAGATGCTGATGCCGCCCGGTTCCATTGGTTGACCATTGGTGTTGCCGGCCCAAACCGCGACAGTGAAGTCGGGCGTGTAACCAAATGTCCAAGCGTCGCGATAATTATCGGTCGTGCCGGTTTTGAGGGCAATTTGGTAACCTGGGATTTGAACCAAATTAAGGCTACTTTGAAAGAGTCCGGCTTTATCTTTAATGTCGCTAAGAATTTTATTCAGCATTCTGACGGGTTGGCTGTCGATGACTCGGGTCAGGTTTGGTTTGTATTGGTAGATGACGTCGTTTTGGGCGTTAGTGATTTTTTTAATTAAGGTTTGACTGACTAAATTGCCATCGTCGGCAAAAACGCCGTAGACGCGAATCATATCAATCATTCTGACCGGTGCGGTGCCAAGACCGAGAGAAAGACCATAGTGGCTGTAATTTTTAATCGTGGTTAAGCCAAATTTTCTCGCGTTTTCAATGACACGATCCGGTCCGGCCAAGTAAAAAACTTTTACCGACGGAACGTTTCGAGATTGGTCAAGGGCGATTGGGAGACTGACGGGACCGAGATAGCGGTGGTCAAAATTTTTCGGTTGATAAGGATCTTGGGCCGTGCCGAAATTTGTCGGCAAATCGAAAACAATTGTGTCGATTGGATAACCAAGTTGGAAGAGAGTGACATAAGAAATGGGCTTAAAAGCCGAACCGGGTTGGCGCGGCCAAATAGTCATATTAACCTGTCCGTCAATGGCGTTGTTATTAAAATCGACTGAACCAACCATGGCCAAGATTTCACCGGTGCGATTGTCCATCATTAAGAGGCTGGCATTGTCGCCCTTATAAAGTTTTTCGTTATTAATTACGCCGGCTTGGACCGCCGCCTCGGCTATTTTTTGGTCGTTGTAGTCGAGCGTGGTGATGACTTTTAGGCCGGCGGTGCTAAGATCGACGCCCGGAAACATTTTTTCCAAAATACTTTTGACCTCTAAAACGAAATGAGGCGCGGCCATTCGAACGTATCGCCGCGGGATAGTTTTAATCTTTTCACTTACGGCCGTTTGGTATTGGGTCTGGTTAATCCAACCAAGATCGAGAAGATGTTTAAGAATAAAGTTGCGGCGTTCGATTAATCGGTTGTAATTACCGGGGATGTCCGGATCATAATACGAGGGCGCGTTTGGGATGGCGGCCAGAGTCGCTGCTTCGCCTAGACTGAGATCTTTAAGATCCTTGCCGAAATAAAAATCAGCCGCCGCCTTGACACCGTAATTGTCTTCGCCGAAACTTATCGCGTTTAAGTACATCGTTAAAATTTCTTCTTTGGTGTACTTTTTTTCAAATTCAAGCGCCAAAATAATTTCCTCGATTTTTCGAACCAGTGTTTTTTGGTCGGTTAGAAAAAGATTGCGGACGAGTTGTTGGGTGATGGTCGAGCCGCCATATTGAAAACTCATCGTTTTTAGGTCAAGCCAGGCGGACCGGACTATGCCTTTGAGACTGATGCCGGGGTTGTAAAAAAAACCGCTATCTTCCGCCGCCAGAATCGAGATGACGACGTTTTTCGGAATCTGATTATAGTTGACCCAGTAACGACGGCTGCCAATGTCATAAAGCAAAACATTCCCGGTTCGATCGTAAATCCGAGTGCCGCCGCCAGCGAGTTTTTGGCCAACTAGATCGATCGGCGGTAGGTTCAAAGACGAGAGAGAAACGTAGAGGATAAAAAAAGAAACGAGGCTAAAAGAAAGAATGCCGATTAAAAAAAGAATATTTTTAGTTAGGTTGGCGATTCGAATTTTTTTTATTTTTTTTATTCTTGCCATAAAATAATTATAACTGGTTATATTTAAACGAGACAATTAAATTAATCAAATTTAAAGGATGGCCGACCAAGATCAACTAAATCTTAATGATTATTTTATCAAACTAAAGAAAACCGAAGCGGAAGAACTGGCTCAGGCCCTGGCCCAGAGTCTTGGTTTAAAATATTTTGATTTGGAATTACGAAAGCCGGCTCCCGATATTTTACGTTTAATCCCCGAAGCCGATTCCAGAGAACTAAAAATCGCGCCGATCAAAAAAGAAGCCGGCGTTCTTATTGTGGGCGTCTACAACCCCGACGATTTGAAAGTAAAAAATTATTTGGAAAAATTAAAACAGGCCGGGTACCGGCTCGAGGTTGGAATTATTTCGCTTAATAGTCTTGAGTCGGTTTGGCCGGTTTATCACTTTAGCCAAAGCAAAAGCGTCAAATACTTGGAAACACTAGAGATTAGCCCAGAGAAGCTTTTGGCCGCGATTGAGGGCGTGAAAACGATCGCCGAGATTAAATCTAAGATTGAAACAAGTACTGAGTCGAATCCGTTCGATATCCTTGATTACGTCCTGGCCGGCGCTTTTATTTTTGGCGCGTCAGACATTCATTTTGAACCAGAAGAGGATCGAGTTAATCTCAAGTTTCGAATTGACGGAATTTTATACCAGGTTGCCGAAATTCCTCTTAAAGTTTACAGATTGATTAAAAACCGGATTAAACTGGCGGCCGGGATGTTTTTAGATGTGTCGGATCGAGCCCAAGATGGTCGCTTCGCCATAAATTTAAAAGACGACTTGCTTGATGTTAGGGTTTCGGTCGTGCCGGGAATTCACGCCGAAACGATCGTGATGAGAATCTTAAACGTTAAATCCGTCCTTTTAAACTTAAACGAACTTGGTTTTCGTCCGGATGATTTGGAGTTGGTTAAGACCACGATTAAGTTGCCCAATGGGTTGATTTTAAATACTGGTCCAACCGGCTCAGGTAAGACAACAACGCTTTATTCAATTTTAAATATGTTGAAAAGGCCGGAGATAAAAATCGTTACGATTGAAGACCCGGTTGAATACCAACTCGAAGGCATTTCTCAAACGCAGGTTAATGTTCGCGAAGGTTACACCTTTGCCAATGGTTTGCGTTCCGCCTTGCGTCAAGATCCGGACGTGATTTTAGTTGGCGAGGTTCGTGATCATGATACGGCCGAAACGGCAATCCAGGCGGCCTTGACCGGCCACCTTGTTCTTTCCACTCTTCATACCAACAACTCGCTCGGAGCGATGCCGCGCTTAATCGAACTTGGCGTTGACAAAACTCTGATTCCGCCGAGCCTAAGGCTGATCGTCGCCCAGCGCTTAGTCCGAAAAGTCTGTCCCAGGTGCCGGCAAGAATATCGGCCGGATCAAAAAATAGTCGAGCGGATCAAATTAAGTCTAGCCGATCTGGGCCCGGTCGTGAAAAGCTCTCTTGATTTAGAAAAAATCAAACTCGTCAAAGCGGTTGGCTGCGATTACTGTCTTAAAACCGGCTATAAGGGTCGAATCGGCGTTTTTGAATTTATTAAAATCACGCCGGCGGTTGAAAAAATTATATACGGCGAGATGACCGAGGCGGATTTATTGGCTCAGATTAAAAAAGAAGGATTTGTTTCGCTTCAACAGGACGCGATTATTAAGATACTTTTAGGTGTGACGACAATTGACGAGGTTGAACGAGTAACAGGCCCGATCGTTTCAAATTAATTTCACCGGTGGCGGTTTAAGATCTTAAAAATGTCAGGCGATTTTATTTATCTTGATTACGCTTCGACCGCGCCGGTTCGGCTCGAGGTTAAATCGGCAACGGCGAAGTTTTTTGGCCGATCTTTTGGTAATCCTTCAAGTCTTCATCGGCTTGGCCAAGAGGCGTTGGCGGCGTTGGACCAGGCTCGGGTCAAGATTCAGACAGTTGTCGAGGCGCGGTCTTTAAACGAGATTATTTTTGTCAGTTCGGCGACCGAGGCGAACAACTTAATCATCAAAGGTTTGGTTTTTGATTACCTTGGCCGATTTAAGAAAATACCGCACTTAATTTCAAGCGAGATCGACCATCCATCGGTCGTCGAAACAATGAAGGAGTTGGAACGACTCGGCCAGATTCATCTTTCTTTAATTAAGCCGGATCGGTCTGGTTTAATTTCGTGGTCGGGGATCGAACGAGTGATTAGGCCAAACACAATTTTGATTTCGATTCATCTGGTTAATAGCGAGACGGGCGTGATTCAAGAAATTAAAAAAATCGCCGAAGGGATTGGAACAATCAATCAAAGCAGCGAAGTTAAAATTATTTTTCACAGCGATGTTAGCCAGGCCGCCACGACGGAAAGGATCTCGATTGGGGCGCTTGGGCTTGACGGTTTGACTTTGTCTGGCCACAAGATCGGCGGACTTAAAGGCGCAGGCGCCTTAGTCTTAAACCAAAAAATTAAACTAGTTCGGTTGCTGTCCGGTTCGGACCAGGAGTTTGGCCGTCGAGCCGGAACCGAGAATGTGGCCGCGGTTGTCGGTTTGGCTACAGCTTTAGAATTGAGCCAGAACGAGCTGGACCAGACGAGACCTAAGCTCGATCGGATCAGAAGTTATTTAATCGAACGTTTAAATTCAACCAAGATTGATTTTGAACTAAATCATCAGTTAGTTAACTCCTCGGCCAAGATTTTGAATATTTATCTGCCTAGAGCCGAGGCTCGCGACCTGATGATTTTTTTGGACCAAAACAACGTTTTTGTTTCAGCGGGTATGGCCTGTAAGGCTCGCGCGCCAATTCCAAGCCCGACGGTTTATAGCCAATTCAACTCGTCGGAACGAGCTAGACGCAGTCTCCGGTTTTCATTTGGCCGGTCGACAACAAAAAAAGAAATTGATCGAACCGTTGGGTTAATTGAAGTTTTTTTAAACAGAGCGGCCAAGTTTAATAATCAGCGTTAATTTGTTAAAATATATAAGAATAAACAAAATACTGTCAGACAGTTATGGCTAACGCGATTGATATTTTAATCAGGATTAAAAATTTTATTTTTCTTATTAGTCTGGCCGGCGCGGTTGTTATTTTGGTTTGGTTGGGCATTAATCTGACTTATTCAGTCAAAGCCAGAAATTGGAGCGGTTTAAGTAAGGCCCTAATGATCGTTCTGACCGGTTTAGCCCTTTTGTTTTTAGCCAATGCCATCCCCGCGATTGTCATAAGTTTTGTCAAAACCCCGACAAGCCCCTAAGGGTTTAATAAAGCGGGCGTGAAAAATTAGTTAGTGGCCTTGATTTAGAAAAAAAATTTAATAAAATAATTAGGGGTTTAAAAATTATTCCATTTTAAAAAATAAAAACAATGAGCAAAAAAAGATTGACGATTTTTATTGTTACCACTATGGTTTTTTTGTTCGCTTCACTTGGACTGGTTCAGGCCCAGACTAGTTCGATTAGTCGATTTATAGATTTGCTTAGAAATTTGATCCAGACCAAAAATCAAAATCAGTTAAATCAATCAAATCAGCCGAACCAATCAAGCCGCGGCCTCGAGAGCGTCTTTCAAAATCAAGCCCAATCGGACCAATACCAGCCGGTTGACAGCTACGAGCGTGACGTTATCAACGTTATTAATCAAGCCTCGCCCGCGGTTGTAAGTATCGCTATCAGTAAAACCGTCCCAATCACAAATCAGGAAAACATTAGTCCCCTTAATAATAATGGCTTGAATCAATTTTTGCAACAAAACGGTTTTGGCAATTTTTTCCAATTTCAAGCTCCGGTTCAAGAGGGGACGACGACAGAACAGGTCGGCGGCGGTTCGGGTTTTATCGTTTCGCCCGACGGTTATATTATCACCAACAAACACGTTGTCGACGATCCTAAGGCCACCTATACGGTTTATTTGAACGACGGCAGGAAATTTCAAGCTACGGTCGCGGCCATTTATCCTTTTGACGACATTGCCATTATTAAAATTCAGGCGGACGATTTACCTTATTTAACTCTGGGCGATTCTGACAAGATTGTTCTCGGCCAAACGGTCGTGGCGATCGGCAACGCCTTGGGCGAGTTTAGAAACACAGTAAGCGTCGGCGTCGTTTCCGGTCTTAAAAGAAATCTCGTTGCTTCGGATAATTTTGGCAATGTGGAAAATTTAGAAGATCTGATTCAAACAGACGCGGCGATAAATTTTGGCAATTCCGGCGGTCCGCTGATCAGTCTCCGCGGTCAAGTTATCGGCGTTAACACAGCAATTGTTTCCGGCGCCCAAAGCATCGGTTTCGCTTTGCCGATTAACCGGTTTAAACAGGTTTTGAGCCAAGTTGAAGCGACTGGCCGGATCGAGGTGCCATATCTGGGTATTCGTTATTTGCTCATTAACAACCAGGCTAAGAATAAGTTTAATTTGGCCGTTGACCAGGGTGCTTATATCTATAGCGCCGACCCGAATCAGCCGGCGATTTTGCCAAACTCGCCCGCGGCCAAAGCCGGTCTTAAACCAGGCGATATTATTTTAACTATTGACGGCCGGGCGATCAATCAACAAACCACGCCAACGCAAATTATTAGCCATGATCAAATTGGTCAAATAGTTGTTTTGAAAATTTTAAGAGGCGATCAAATTATTTCTATCCCCGTTCAACTCCAAGCCTACCCGACCACGTTATAATTAACCGTAATTGCGATAAGAATGTCATTGGTCTTTTGGCGTTTTTAAAATCTTGACTTTGGCGAAAATAGCACTAAACTAAAAATAGTTCGCGCTTCCTCCTTTGCACGGGCATAAAGAGGCAACGAAATTTTTTCGTTCGTTGCCTCTATTGTTTTTAACGAGCCTTTCAAACTTAAAACGTAAACTTTTTAATTTAAGATTTAAAATTACTTGCTTGGTTGTTGGTTGGTTTGGTGGCGTTATTGTGATCGCGATAGTGGTTAAACTCGGCGATTTGATTTTTGACCCAACGTTCAGTTTCGCCGATAACTAAGAGGTCGAAAAGATTATTTTCAAATTCTTCTAAAATAGTTAGAATTTCTTTTTTACTTAGGTCGATTTTTCCGCCGGTTTTGATTCGCAACTTAATCGCTTCGACAATCGCGACGGTTTTTTGGAGTCGTTCGCGACGCGGCAGAGTTAAGAGTGAGGCTTGACCGATTTGTTCGGTTAGGCTTTTGCCGAGATAGCCGTAAAGATCGAAAACTTGATCGAAAAATTTTTCTGCGTCGATGACCGATTTAAGCGGATTGACCAAGAAAGGTTTTTTTAAATTAATCCAATCTTTTTTAAAATCATTGAAGTCGATTCGAGCCTGGCTAAAGAAACGAAAAAGGTTTCCCCACAACCACCTACTCCACTCGTATTTTTTTTCCAAAACGTACCAGTAGTAAAATCCGGCCAAGCTCGTGGCGATGGCTATGGTGAAAACGATTAAGCGGAAGATCGACGAGTTGGTGTTTTCGTAAATTAATCCACTAAAGACTCCGAAAAGCTCAAGGAGTTGTTTAATGATTGGCATCTTCTAAGATTTTAGCAAAAGAAAATATTTTATTCTCTTCGAATAGGCCGGCGATAACTTGAAGGCCGACCGGCAATTTTTTTGTTCGCTCGGGCGGTTCAATTAGGCCAATCGGGATATTAAGGCTGGGAATGCCAGCAAGGTTGGCCGAAACAGTGTAAATATCGCTTAGATACATCGCCAATGGATCGCTGGTTTTTTCCTCGAATTTAAAAGGCAAACTCGGCGAGGTTGGCATCAAGATTAAATCAACCCTAGTTAAGGCTTTCTTAAAATCGGAAAAAATTTTCTGGCGGAGCTTTTGGGCTTTGAGGTAATAGGCGTCGTAATAACCGTGCGAGAGAATAAATGTGCCGAGGATAATTCGTCGAACGACCTCTTGACCAAAACCGCGTCGGCGCGATTTTTTATAAACTGACCAAATTTCATCCGCTTCGGCGCTCAGGCCATAACGAATGCCGTCGTAGCGGGCGAGGTTGGCGCTGGCCTCGGCCGGCATAATTAAATAATAGCAGGCCAAGCTTTGGGCTAGTTCGTTTAAAGAAATTTCAACCCACTCGAGTCCGGTTGATTTAATTTTTTCCAAAATAAGATTTTTGATCTTTGGATCAAGGTCGTCAAAACACTCAATCGGCAGACCGAGCTTTAATTTTTTCTTAATTTTATTTAAGTTGGTTTGGTTTGAAGCCGGTCCGGTTTGACTGGTGCTGTCTTTTGGATCGGCGCCCCTGATTATGTCAAAGATCGCGGTTAAATCTTCGAGGCGGCGGCTAAACGGACCGATCTGGTCAAGCGATGAAGCCATTGCCATTAGGCCGTAACGAGAAACAGCGCCATAGGTTGGTTTAAGGCCGTAGACGTCGCAAAAGCTAGCTGGCTGTCTGATTGAACCGCCCGTATCAGAGCCTAGGCTGAGCGGGACAAGGCCGGCGCCAACGACCGCGGCCGACCCGCCCGAGCTGCCGCCGGGAATTCTCTCTGGGTCGAACGGATTTTTGGTTTTTTTGAAGGCTGAATTTTCAGTTGACGAACCCATGGCGAATTCGTCCATATTGGTTTTACCAACGATGATGCCGCCGGCCGCCTTGATTTTTTTTACCACGGTCGCGTCGTAGGGAGCGATGAAATTTTCCAATATTTTCGAGGCCGAAGTCGCGCGTTCGGATTTAACTAAGATCGCGTCTTTAATCGCGACCGGCACGCCCCAAAGCGGCAGGGTTTTTGGTTTTGTTTTTATTTCGGCAATGCTCTGAGCGACTGTTTTTTCAGTTAGGTAAAGAAAACCGTTAATTTTTTCATCGGCGGCCTTTAACCAATCGAGGTAGGTTGAATAAAAATCATTCAAATCGTACCCGCCCAAAAATAATTTTTTAAAATCAGAAACGGTCAAATTTTTAAATTCAGGCATCAAGATTATTGAGGAAGTTAATCAAAGAAAGGCCGGCGATAACGCCCTGGCCGGTCGCGACGCCGATTTGTTTATAAGGCAAATCAGTCACGTCGCCGGCGGCGAAAAGGCCGGGTTGAGAAGTTTGGCCGAGGCGGTCAATTTTAATTTCGTTTAAATTATTTTTTATACCCCATATTTCCGGGACAAGGTCGCTGTTCGGGTTTAGGCCGATGTGGACAAAAACGCCGTCAACCAAAATTTTTTCGATTTGGCCGCTGTTCAAGTCAAGATAAGCCAGGCCTTTAAGAAAATTATTTTCGCCAAAAAATTCTTTGGTCTGACCGCGGTAGATTATTTTAACGTTTGATTTTTTTATTAAGGCTCTAATTAAAATCACGTCGCCCTGGAGCGCGTCATTGATTGTGATCAGGTAAACTTGCGGACAAAGTTCGGTTAACATTAAACCGGCTTCTAGGGCGGAGTTGCCGCCGCCGATGATCGCGACATTTTTATTTTTAAAAACCGGTCCGTCACAAACGGCGCAATAACTCAGGCCGTGTTGATAGAATTCTTTTTCGCCGGGCAGGCCAAGCTTTTTCGGTGTTGAGCCGGTCGCGACCAAGATCGCGTTTGCCTCGTTCTGGACGAGCTGATTATTTTTTTGGCCGTTAACCTGAAAACCGTTGGCAATTGATTTAATTTCATTAACATTAATGCCAGTCTCGACCTCAATTTGGTTAAGCTCGGCTTGTTTTCGAAACTGTTTGGTCAATTCAAAGCCAGTTGTTGCGGCTATGCCCGGGTAATTTCCGATTTCGCCTGACAGGATCATCTCACCACCAATATCTTTGGCGATAAGACTAAAGTCAACGGCGTGACGTTTAAGATAGATGGCGGCGCTTAGGCCGGCGGCGGAGGCGCCAACAATTAGAGCTTTTTTCATCGAGGGGTTTTATAAAAAAAACAATTTAATTTTCAATTCCAAACTTAGTCCAAAGCTTTTTCAATCTCATCGGCGGAAAAACCGATTATAAGTTTTCCGTCGATCTCTATGACCGGAACGGCCAACTGACCGCTTTTTTGAATTAATTCATTCCGGCTGTTTAGGTCGGTTTCAACGTTTTTTTCTTCGAAAGCAACGCCTTTTTTGGTTAAAAATTCTTTAGCCAGTTGGCAGTAAGGGCAGTGACTGGTTGAATAAATTATAACGCGTCTCATTTCTTTTTAATTCTAACACAAACCGACGTTGATTCGAAATTTAATCGGCGGTTTTAAAAAAACAAACAATCGAGACGAAGGATTAAATTGGCCAAGTCTAATAACTAATCGAAGTTTGGCCCAGGGGGTTAATTGAGATCGTCGCCCTAGTCGCGCCATCGGCTGAACTAATAATGATGGCGGTTGTGGTGTTGAGGTTGGTGCCGTTGAGGCTGATCTGATCGGTGAATTTGGCGAAATCGATTTCGGTCGAGGATGAGGTTGTGGGGACGATAAAGATGACGGTGTTTGGTAATAAGGTTTTAACGGTCGTGCTGGCTGAGGCAAAGTTCGAGCCGGAGAAAATTGAGTAAGATTGCTCGGTGCTGGTGTTAAGAAAATAAACGCCCCAGCCTAAACCATTAATGCTGAGGTCGGCTCTTTCTCTGGCCGTCTCGATTGTTTTTTGAATTTTTTCCGATTCGGATCTAAGCAAGAGGCCGCGACTGGAAAAATTGACCAAGGCCGTGGCGATTATGGCAACCATCACGACCAAAGCCATGACGATAATAATTTCAACTAAAGTAAAGCCGGCTGAAGGGCCAGCGCTTTGATTGAAAAAATTTCTTATTTTTGACAATCGCCGTCGTGTTTTTTTTAAAGCCATTTTTTGTTTTTAAAGTAAATAATCATCAAAATAGCGGCGGTCAAAGTTAAGCCCAACACCAACCAAAACGATTGGCCGAGGCGGAAGAGCGGGTTGGAATCATAACCCAGTCCGACTAATCCGACCAAGAGCATCAAGGGAAAAGTAATGAAGGCTAAGGTCGTGAAGGTTCTGACAATTTTAGTGAACTGAAGGTTGAGAAAGTTAAGCTGGGAGGCTTCAAGCGAGTTGGTCGCCGTTTGAAAAAAAATAAGTTGGTCCATGATTTTTAAATAATCAGACTCGAGTTTTTTAAAAAGGTAACGGTCGACTTGGGCGAAGATTTTATACTGGTCAAGATCAATCAACCCCCGCTGATTTTGCTGAATGATCTTAATAAAATCAAGGACATCCATTTTGATTTCACGAAAGTCGCCGAGGAGCTTGAGATCGAAAGTAAAAATTTTGTCTTCGACCTGGTCAACCTTCTTTTGAAGATGATGGAGTTGGCGCGAGAGAAATTTGAATACGAATCGGAGCAGTTCGTAAAAAACAAAAAAGCTATCATTGGCCACGATAAGATTGTCGCGGAAATAAGTATTATTTTCAAGTTCTTGCTCGAATTCGACCAATGGTAGAGTTTCTTCATAGCTGACGCAAGCCAAAAAATTTTCCGCGTAGATCAAATCAATCTCGACGTTTTTATTTTTCTTTTCCAATTTTTGCCAAATGGGTAGATGAAGAATAAAGTAAAAATAATCTTGATACTCTTCGCTCTTGGGTTGGTTCGATGGTTCGGCCAACTCGGTCAAGGTTGACTGATTTAAATTGATAATCGTTTTAATCTCGGTTAAAATATTATTATCTGGTTTTTCAATCAACCAAAAACTAACCGCGCCGATGTCGAATTTTTTAACTTTTGTCATAAGTAATTTTTTTTATCTCGTTAGTTTTTTAATTGCTTTGTTTTTATTTGGCCTTGATCTGATTTTTAAAAAAACGGGCGCTTACGGCGGCGTCTGGCCTTTTCGGTCTTATCGCCTGGCTATTTTTATAATTTTAGCCTTTTTTATTTTTTATTCAACTAGTCTGTCTTTTTTCCAGTATCGCGAATGGCAGCTTGATTCGTTTATGCGTTATTCTTTGCCGCCCTATAAAGATTTGGGCAAATTTTATCTCGGTTACAGCTACCAGCATTTTATAAAAATTCCGCTTTGGCGTTTAATCGGCGCCGGGCTGATTATTTTTTTAATGGGGCTTCTAACCAAGCTTTTTCGAGGTCGGTTTTTTTATCGCGAAGAGTTTTATTTTCTTTTTTTCGCCGGTCTTTTGATCGACTTTCCTCTTAATCTCGGTTTTTTTATTTTTGGTTTGATCTTGTTGGTTGTTGTCCAATTTTGGTCTATAATTAACAAAAGGCGATCGGGTTTCGAGCGGGTCAGCTTAAGAAATTTTTGGTTAGGTCTAATTTTGATTTTCATCCCGCTTAATTTTTATCTAAACCAGTTTTACTGGTTTGCCCGGATTAAACCATGAACATTCCCGAGAAACAAGTTGAAGAAATTTTGTTCAAAAATCAGGTTGTGGACAAATCGACCTGGCACGACATCCTCCAAGAGGCGCAGCAACTCAATTTGACTCCTTTGGATATTCTTTTTGGCCGACGTTTGTTGGATAAAAATTATTTCGCGCAACTTTTAAGCGATTATTTAAAAGTGCCGCTTGTGGATCTGAGAAAAATTGATATTCCAGCTTCGGTTTTGCGATTGATCCCGGAGAATGTCGCTAGTGAAAAAGAAATTTTACCGATTGAACTCAAGGATCAAGTTTTAAAACTGGCGATGGTCTATCCTCAAGATCTCGAAACGGTCAGTTTGGTTGGCAACCTGACCGGTTTAAAAATCGAACCTTACTTGACGCTCGAGGAAGATTTTCGTTACGCCTTAACCGGCTATCAGAAACTTTATCGAGAAAAGTATAACGAATTAATTAAAAAACAACTTTCGGAAATAGACTTAGCCACACTCACGAACGAAAAGACAGAACTTTCCGCTATTCAGATAATCGATAATCTTCTTGGCTACGCTATGGGTATGAACGCTTCGGATATTCATCTTGAAATTACGGAAACGTTCTCGCTGATTCGATTCCGGGTCGACGGGGTCCTGCGAGAAATTATGCGTTTACCTAAGGAACTTCATCTGCCTCTTGTCGCCCGGGTTAAAATTTTAAGCAATCTCCAACTGGACGAACACTTCAAGCCCCAAGATGGTCGTTTTAAAACTGTTGTCAGTAACTTTCCTTTTGACATCCGTGTTTCAATTATGCCAACACTTTACGGTGAAAAGGTCGCGATGAGGCTCTTGGCCGCAAATTTCAAACCATCTTCGTTTGAGGAGTTGGGTATGCCTCAAGCGAACGAGGTTGCTATTAAAGAATCATTAAATAAAGCTTATGGTTTAATTTTGTCGACTGGTCCAACCGGCTCGGGTAAGACAACGACTCTTTACACAGTTCTTCAACTTTTAAATCGGCCCGAGGTTAATATCGTCACGATCGAAGATCCAATTGAGTACGAGTTGGCTTACATTAACCAAAGCCAAGTCAACCAAAAGATCGGTTTTGATTTTGCCAACGGCCTTAGATCGTTTTTGCGCCAAGATCCAAACGTGATTATGGTTGGCGAGATTCGCGATTTTGAAACTGCCGACATTGCCATCCAGGCCGCTCTTACTGGGCATCTCCTTCTTTCCACCCTTCACACCAACGACGCGCCGTCTTCAATTCCGCGGTTAATCGATTTGGGCGTGCCAAATTACCTCATCGCCGCCACGATTGACATCATTCTTGCCCAGCGCTTGGTCCGAAAGATTTGTCTTGATTGTATTATTTCGGAAAAGATCTCGATTACTCAAAAAGAAATGATTAAGGCCCAGTTGAAAAATTTAAATTTGACTGAAACAGAAATTAAAAATATCGGTCTGCCCGAATTCGTTTATCGAGGCAAGGGTTGTGTGATTTGTTCGTCTTCTGGCTATCGTGGTCGGATCGGTATTTTTGAAACGCTTAAGGTCGACGAGGAGGCTAAGGATTATATTTCCCAAAAAAATTTTCACCTAGTTGAGTTTCGGGAGATGCTTAAAAAAGGGGGATTCAAGACGATGTTTGAGGATGGCTTGAATAAAATTTTTACCGGCCAGACAACACTCGAAGAGGTCATGCGGGTGATTCGAGAGTAAAATTTGAAATTCTGGCAAAGCGTGAATTTAAAAATTATGGATTCATATAAATTTTCAGCGGTTAGCCAAGAAGGTAAATCTCAAAAGGGTTCGGTCTTGGCTCAGTCCGAAGATGAGGTCTTGAGCTACCTTTTGATGTTGCGTTGGACGCCGATCAAAATTGCCAAAACCAGGCGGCTTTTTCCGTTTTATTTAATCAACGATTTTTTCGGTCGATTGTCGATTAAAGACAAAATTTTTTTGGTTCGGAATCTTTTTGTTGTTTTCAAGTCAGGTATGAACTTTAAAGACGGCGTGACGATTTTGATGCAAGATACAAACTCGCATGCGCTCAAAAACTTTCTCGTTTATCTAAATTTACATCTGGAAAAAGGCGCTTCGATTTACGAAGCCTTTGCTCTGTTCCCGAATTATTTTTCGCCGATGGAGATCGAGATTGTTCGCGTCGGCGAATATTCCGGCAATTTGGCCAAAGTTTTTGAAAAATGGGCGTCCGATTTGGAACGATCAAAAATCGCTCGGTCCGAGATAACTTCAGCCCTAATTTATCCCGCCATTATTTTGGTTGGCGCCTTTGGCGTGGTTTTGTTGATGGCGACTTTTGTCTTGCCCAAGATCGCTTTGTTGGTCAGTCAGTTTCAAGGTAATGTTCCGCTCGCCTCGAAAATTTTTATCACGGTCGGTTTGTTTATCGGCAAGCATGTCCGCGTTATCATCTCGATCGTTATTTTTACCCTTTTGAGTTTAACCGCGTTTTTTTCGACTCGAGTCGGTCGCCGGACCGCCATCAATATCGTCGTTCGGACGCCGATATTAAAAAAAATGATCTTGCTTTTTGATTTAAGAACATTTAGTTTTTTTCTCGCTTCGCTTTTGAATTCCGGTGTCTCGCTTTCAACCGCCCTCGATCTGCTCTCCAATTCGCTCACTCACCCAGCCTTAAAAAAAGCAACGTTTGAAATCCGTCAAGAAATTAGTCAGGGCGTTGATTTTGGCGATGCGATGTTAAAAAAAACCATCTTCCCAAAAAGTTTTGCCGGCATTATCGCGATTGCCTCTAAAACCGGCAACCTCGTCGAGATTCTTGAAATTCTCGATCAGTATTATGACGACGAGTCTAAAACAATGGCGAAAAATTTGACCAACTTGGTCGAGCCGGCTCTATTAATCTTCGTCGGTTTAATTGTTGCCCTGGTCGCTCTTTCCGTTATCGTTCCGATCTATCAGCAGGTCGCCAACCAGCTTGGCGGCAGTAGTAGCGGTAATTCCGCCGGCGCTTTCTAAAAATCAATCATGACAAGAAAAGACAAAATTAAGGCGGTTAAAGACCTTAAAATTAATCCTTATCCGGAAACGGTTGGACGCGATTTGGCCGTGGCCGCGTTCGTTGAAAAATTCAACCAATTCTTAAAAAATAAGAAAAAAATAATTTTGGCCGGTCGATTGATGTCTTGGCGAGACCACGGTCAAATAATTTTTGCCAACCTAAAAGACGAGTCCGGCCAAATTCAACTTGTTTTTAATCAGACTAAAACAAAAAACTTTTCTCAACTTGGAGAAATTTTCGATCTGGGTGATTTCATCAGCGTCAAAGGTTTGGCTTTTTTGCCCCAGTCAAAAGAAAAAAGTTTTTTGGTCAGTCAGTTCCAATTGGCGGCCAAAACTTTAAAAAACTTCCCCAAAGATTATTATAAAGTTCGGGACGAAGAATTGTTGAGTCGGTCACCCTACTTAAAAACTATTTTTTATCAAGATGAGAAGGCGATTTTCGATCAGCGTTTTTTGATCATCAGGCTGGCGCGCCAAATTTTATGGCAAAAAGACTTTGTTGAAGTCGAGACGCCAATTCTTCAAAATTATTACGGCGGTGCCTTGGCCTCGCCCTTTGAAACATTTCTTAGAGCTTTGAGGCAACCACTTTATCTTCGGATCGCGCCGGAAATTTATCTGAAGAAACTTATCGTCGGCGGTTTTGAAAAAATTTTTGAGATCGGCAAGGTTTTTCGAAACGAGGGCGTCGACCGTGAACATAATCCCGAATTCACGATGATGGAACTTTATTACGCTTACCAAAACCGCGCCGGCTTGATCAACTTTACTCAGGAATTTTTGAAAGAGCTTGTTTTACAATTTAATCAAAAGGTTCATCGGCGGAAATCCGCTCAAATTGAATTTCAATCAAAAAAAATCGATTTCGACAAAAAATGGCCAAGCTTGGATTTTGTCGAGTTAATCAAAAAAGAAACCGGTTTGGATTACTTTAAAAATTCCATTGGCGACTTTATTGGTTTGGCTCAAAAACTTGAAATTGAACTTAATCCCAAGGTCGTCAATAAAGGCAAGATCGTCGACGAGATTTATAAAAAAGTTGTTCGTCCAAAATTAATCGGTCCGGTTTTCATCATCAATCAACCGCTTGATCTTTCGCCTTTGGCCAAACTTGATCCCAAAAATCCAAACTTAACTCTCCGATTTCAGCTTTTAATCGCTGGTTTAGAGGTGGTTAACGCCTTCGCCGAACTAAACGATCCAGTTGATCAAGAAGAACGTTTTAAAAAAGAAGCGTTGGAGTTAAAACAAGGGAATTTGGAGGCCCACCCTCTTGATCAGACGTTTATTGAGGCGCTTGAGTACGGTTTGCCGCCGACCGCCGGCTTGGGTATCGGCATTGACCGATTGACGATGATCTTAACCAATCAGCCGTCGCTCAAAAAAGTCATTTATTTTCCCTTTATCCGCGAAGATTAGAAGCGCGAAGAAAAAAATTTTTTAATAAAAAAAGAGGCAGACTCGCTGCCCCTTTTTGCTATTGGTTTTTATTTTTTAAACAGTTCTGGTTTGAACTTTCAATGAGATGGCCGCGCCGATTGACCCGCCGACGCTTTTAAGGATGGTCCTGACCGCGTTAACAGTCTGACCGCCCTTGCCGATGATTAAACTTAGAACTTCTTGGGGGCCGTTGACCTCGATCAAAACGCCCTTCTCGTCAATTTTCGCTTCAATTTCTAATTGGTCGACTTTTTCTGGCTCGATCCAGAGCGAGAGCAGTTTTTTTAACTTGCCTTTGATCTCGTCAATTTTATCAGTCATCGTGATTGATTTTTATCTCTTGATTGACTTCGGAAGTTGATGAAGTACAGAAGAGACGAGATAATAATAAGATCGACTTGGAGAAGCGATTATTTAACCATTAATCTTCTTTCCAATGTCAAAATTTTATCACAGATTTGTTAAAATAAAAATTTTTTGTAAAATAAGTAGGAGAAACGAATTTATTTATGCCCAGGTGGCGGAATTGGCAGACGCGATAGACTCAAAATCTATTGGTCCTAACGGGCCTTGTGGGTTCGACTCCCACCCCGGGCACCACCGACCCCTTAATCTAACTTTTTGCTTCCATATTAGGTTTTGAACAAGCGGCGTCGGCAAGACCTTTACAATCCTTTTGTTTTCAACCAGTATCTTATCGAAAAACAGACCCAGGTATTGCCGCTTCAACTCGTAGGGAGCCTTATGGTAGTACCACGCGGTAAAGGAGATTAGGAGTCATCAGTCGTCCCGCCTTATCCTGCGGGATGGACGTCGGATCATCCTTCATCTGATCAACGACTTCAAGCCCGACCTTTTGGCGGTTGAGAAGGTTTTCGTTCCCCCTAACCGTTCTCGTCTTGCGCTGGTGAATGTCTTTGTTTCCGAGATCAGAGCCATCGCCAAACGGAAAAAGATCAGGTGTGTCTGGTACGCGCCCAGCACGGTTAAGAAGTTCATCTGCGGCTACGGCTGGGCGGACAAGGAGAAGGTGGCTCAATGCGTCGCCTTATACTACCCGGAGCTTAAAGTCTACCTGACCCAGGATCGGGCCT
>JAMCWY010000011.1 GCA_023480925.1 Patescibacteria group bacterium | reverse complement strand
TTAACACAAAATTAAAATTAAGGCAAGGAATGAGATAACCCGGAAATCTACTAGCGTTTTTAATAAACCGCGAAACGGGTCTAGTCGCGGTGTTTGAGGTTTTCCACGTTTAACTTGACTTTAAATTAAAACCAACTTATAATCAAACAATTCACAAACTTCAACAACTCAAATTAAGATGGGTATTAAATATGTCAATTCGAGAGAGAGAGAGAGAGAGAGAGTAGTTTGAATCGCCGAAAAAACTCTTTTAAGTTTAGAAATAAAAGTTTCACCTTGGTCGAAATTCTTATTGTTTTCGCGATCTTGGCGATCTTGGCCGTTATCATTATACTTTACATGAAACCGGCTCTGATTTTCGCCAAGTCCAGAGACGTGCGTAGAGTTCAAGATTTAAAAAATATCAACGAAGCTCTTAATGTTTTCGCCGGCGACAACCCGGCGACGGCAATGGGCAGTTTCGCGACTGCGTACATCTCCCTACCTGATTCATCGCCAACCTGCTCGAGTTGGATCAGCCAGTTGCCGCCCCTTTACGGTTCGGGCGGTTTTTCTTATCACTGCGCGCCTCAGTCAACCTACACCAATGTTGACGGTACTGGTTGGATTCCAGTTAGTTTTGCCAGCGACACGATGGTCGCATTAAGCAACTTGCCTGTTGACCCAATCAACAAACCGCCTTATTATTACGTTTTTATGACCGCTAACGATCCGCAATGGGAGCTTGTCGCTTTTATGGAGGCGTCAAACAGCGCCGCTATATCCGATGGCGGCAAAATGGCTAACGCCTATGAGATCGGAACAAATCTTACTTTTTACCCGTACTTATCGCTTGGAGCCTGGATTAATGTGCCGGGCAATTCCGCTTTTGGAACCAATAATTTTCAGGTGATGAAGTATGAAGCCAAGTGCGTTCAAGCGTCAAATAACCAGCCCTTAACTTTGCCTAGTTCTTGGGGTGGTTACAATAATTCAGCTCAGCCTTGCGTCAATCCAAATTATTATATTGCCTCAACGCCCAATGGCGCTCCAATCAATTACATTACCCATGACACGGCCAAATCTTACTGCCTTACGATCGGCGCTCATCTTATCACCAATGATGAGTGGATGACGATCGCTGACAATGTTGCCAGTGTCGCCTCAAATTGGACTGGCGGAACAGTTGGCTCTGGTTCTCTCTATATTGGCAACAACACCGCCAACACAATCCTTCAAGCTTCTCCGGACGACTCTCAAGGCTATTATGGCACAAACAATAACGCAAACCAGAGACGAACATTATTTCTATCCAACGGCCAGGTTATCTGGGATTTTTCCGGCAATGTTGAGGAGCATGTCCAACGAAGCGTTAACAACTCGGGTGATAATGAGACAACAATGAACGTACCGAGCTGCAATACCGGGACCGGCTGGGAGTCTTGCGAATTCGCTCCAAATCCAAATAACACCTCCACCCCTTATGTTACTGCCTGGACAACAGACGTGCCGCAAGCCAATGTCGCTCCTCCAAATTCAAGCTGGAATTCCAATAATGGCGTTGGGGTAATTCATACAATCGGCTCCGGCGGCGCCGGTGATCAGCTCTTTGTCCGTGGCGGCGCCTTCAACTATAGCCCTGCTGGTGATGGTGTGTTCGCCCTAAACCTTTCTTGGTATCCGAGTTTGTCTCAGATGATTGGAGGCTTTCGTTGCGCCAAGTAAAAATTTGAAATAGAAAATTAAAAATCTAAAATTGAAAATCTTGCTGTTCCAAATTTTAAGATCGTTAACTTAAAATAAAAATCGCAAGCGAAAAATTTAAATAAAGACAAAGCTTACTCGTCCAGGAACGTGATATTTATTTATGATTCTAATTTTTTGAAGCGGGAATAATCTCAACAACTTTGGCCCAACGCTGAGACTGGTCGAAATTTTTTTTTCTTTTGGTCTTGAACTTAACCTGGCCGGCCTTTAACGCATACAAGGTGTCATCGGCGCCAATACCGACATTCTGGCCGGCCAAAAATCTTGTTCCTCGTTGTTTCAAAATAATTTCACCCGAGCGAACCGCCTGACCGCCAAATCGTTTCAAACCCAACCGCCGGCCTTTTGAGTCGCTGTTTTTTCTGGCTGAGCCGCCGCCTTTTTTATGAGCCATTTTTATTTTTTAACTTTTGATTATAATATTTAATGTTTAATCGGACGCCAATGAATATGATAACAAAATTTTTTAAGTCGGTCAAGGCGAACGAGAAATCAGTCAAACTTGGTCTTTTTGTTTTTCTTTTGGTCTTGTTAAGTTTTGGTTTGGGCTTTTTCGCCGGCGCCGGCATTGATCAACCCTGCCAAATTAAAATTCAACCGTAAACCCAATGAGTGTTTTATTAAAAATTCTTGATCTAATCGGCCGACTAATTTTTTTAATCGTCATCTTTATTATCGCCGGCTTTAAAATATTCGAAAAAGTTTGGGACAAGCTTACAATTGACACGAAAAAATAAAATAGCGAGATAATATAATTGGACAAAAATGAGGCCAAAGAAGTTTAACTCTTTAGCCTCAAAAAGGAGAATTGGACATCTCGAACTAATTTAAGTATAAGCCATAAAAATACTTTGTCAAGTCTGTCCAAAAATATTTTAGCTAAATTTTAGATAATAGTGAAGGATAAAAAGTGTTTTTAAATCACTGATTTTTCTTCTTAATCTCGTCAAGAATCTGCTTGGCGATCTTTGACTCTTGTTTGAGAAAATCGCGGCTGGCTTGAAAATTGCCGCCCAATTTTGTCTCGCCAAAAAAGTAAGTCAGCCCGGTTTTTTTAACCAGGCCGGCCCTCTCGGCCAAGTTAATCAGGTCGGCCTCGTAGGAAATTCCTTCGAGATAATAAATTTCGAACTCGGCCACGCGAAATGGCGCGGCCACTTTATTTTTTACGACCTTGGCCCTGACCCGGCTGCCGATAACTTCCTCGCCTCTTTTGATTTGAGCGATTCGTTTTAGCTCAACCCGAACGGACGAGAAAAATTTCAAAGCCTTGCCCCCGGGCGTTGTTTCGGTCGGGCCGGCCATAAACGGGCCGATGCCGATCTGGGCCCTGATTTGATTGATAAAAATCAAAACCGTTTTGGTTTTGGAAATAACGGCCGTCAGTTTTCTTAAAGCCTGCGACATCAACCGCGCCTGTAATCCGATAAAACGATCGCCCATCTCGCCTTCAAGCTCGGCCCGCGGCGTCAAGGCCGCGACCGAATCAATCACGACCAAATCAAACAAACCCGACCGAATTAATTTTTCGGCCAAGTTTAAAGCTTCCTCGCCGCTATCGGGCTGAGAAATTAAAATTTTTTTGATGTCAACACCGATTCGTTTGGCGTATTCCGGATCAAGAGCGTGCTCGGCGTCGATAAACGCGACTTGACCGCCGCGTTTTTGCGCTTCGCTGATCGCCTCCAAGGCCAGAGTCGTCTTGCCCGAACTCTCGGCGCCGTAGATTTCAATGACGCGGCCGCGGGGCAAACCGCCAACGCCAAGAGCGAGATCGAGCGAGGGCGAACCGGTCGGGATAACGTCAACATCGACCCGAGTCGTGCCATCGAGTGTCATAATCGCGCCTTCGCCGAATTCTTTTTGAATTTCGGAAATTAACTCTTGGATACTTTCTTTTTTGTCGGCCTGTTCCGCCTGAGTTTTCTTTTTCATTTGCTTTTTATTTAATCCGATTTTTTATTTTAATTGATTTTTTAATTTAAAAAATTAATCAAGTTTTTCACTCAAGCCCGGGCCGGCCCTGCCAGATAAAATAGAAATCTTTCAAAACGATCGACTCGCTCGAAAAATAAGGATAGTCCCAAAAAGCCTTGCCTCGATCGTAAACATCGTTGGTCGAGCCAAAAAAGTGAAGATGCATCTGGCTCTGGCTACCCGCGCCGGCGTAACTGGCGCCCCAGCCCGAGTTGGAAAGCGAAAATTCGTACTCGGCCGTTGGATCCAATTCAAGATACTGGTCAAACTCAAAAACATACTCGCCCTTGCCCTGAAAACCAATCGGGTTAGTCAAGTTTGGTCGGCTGTTTGGGTCGCCCAAAACCCAGGTCTTAATTAGCTCCGACTGATTATCAACAATCTTGGTAAAGTTAAAACTAATGGCATCGGCGCCGGTGTTTGGCAGAGGTTCGAGATAAAGTTTAATTCGTTTAAGCTGGCCGCGATGGCCCTGACCCCAATGATAGCCAACTTTGGCCGGAATCCAAAATCCAGTCACGTCGGTTTGATCGTCTCGGTTAAGCTGCTGATAAAGAATTTGATCGGGGCACTGATCGCGGTTAAGTTGAAAATCAACGTCTCGACGCGCCGGCGTTATTTTGATCGGACCGCTCGAGCCGATCAGGCCAAGGTAAAAAACCGTTGAGCTGGAAAAATCAGCCGGGTTAGAGTTAGAACAAAGATTTTGTTCAATTGATTCGCGATAACCGGCTGGCCGAAAAGCGATGCTGGCCAAGGTTGAACTCGCCCAAATTGGAAGCGAGGGCCAATTTTGACTAAGCTCGTTTTCGCTCAACTCGACTGGAGCCGATCTCAACTCGTACCTTGGCGCGGTTGAGGTCGGCGTCGCGGTCGGAGTTCGATAAGGCGAAGTAAATTCAAGTTTGAGACTGAAACGATCTTTAACTAAACCGACAAGGGGATTGCCGATATTAATATCGATTGGCTCGTTCGGCGGAACTTTTTGGAAATCGGAGTTAAGCGGATTCGGTTCGGTTAAAATAAAATCCGCCTGGTTGTTATCGCGGTCAAAACTGTTGCCGTAATTTTTCTCGGCGCCGGCCAATGACGCCGTGGTTGACTCGGCCCCGGCCTTACGAACGATCACCTTGCCAGACGACGGGTTTTCGTCAAAACCAACATCTTCAAAATTTCTGGCCACGCCCCAGCCGATCAGATCAATTTTTTCGTTTTCGCCATTCCTCAACTCAACCGCGTTATCTTTGGCCAAGCCATAAGAACGAGCGAAGATTAAATCCGGCAATGGCGAGGCGAAGCTCGAAGCCTCGTTCACGATCAGATAATAGCCAAAAGGCTTAATTACGCCAGTGAATTTTGAGCCGGGTAAGATTGTTTGCTTATTGCCGGTTTTCGAGTATTTAACCAAAGACCAGTTGTCTAAATTAACCGGAAACGGGTTAGGGTTGTAAAGTTCGACATACTCGTCTTGACTCGAGCTCGCACTGGTCATCACCTCGGCGATCAAAACTTTGCCCGGCCGGGCCAAACTAACGTCATCAAGGCTGTGGTCTTTGACCGACCGGTTCGAAATTAAACCGCAAAATTCGTCGCTTAAAGCGAACGAGGTTGTGGCGAAATTAGATTTGTTTTCTTGATCAAGTTTATCTTGGAGAAAAAGGCCGAGAGAAAAAATTGTTGTTGAGGCGGGGCACTGATTAAAAATCGTTTCAAAAGAAAAATTGGCTTGGCTAAAATCGGGTTGAGGTAAGGTTGAGGTTGAACCGAAATCAATCAGGCTGAACGAGCTTGAACCAGCACTGGGATTGAAAATTAAATTATAAAAATAATTGGCGGAATCGATTGACGAGGTCGGAATTGAAAACGAAAAATCAAAGTTTTCCGTCGCAGTCGCGAACCCGGCCGAAAGCTGGTTTAAGCTGAACTGGTTTAAATCCAAAAAATCCGGCCGGGCTTGACGCGAAGGCGAATTCGAATTTTCCGGCTGAGCCGAATGAAGCCAAAAATCGTTTTTGTTGTTGTCGCTGTCTTCAAGATTTTTTCTTTGAATCGTTCTAGTCTTGAACGCTTCGGCTAAAAACGGTTCGGCTTCGGCTTGATAAATTTTTTCGGAGGCGTCGCCCGCGCCAATCAAATCGGAAATTTCATTATTGGGCTTTTTTAATAAAATCGAGTTGTTTTTTGAGATCGAATAGCTTTGGGCGTAAGTAAGATCAGCTTGATATTTTTCTTTGACCGAAAAATTACTAATCAGAAAAAAGCTAAAAGGCCTTATTTTACCAGTGAATTTTGAGGCCGGCACGAGCGTGGTCAGGCTGGGCGAACTCGAACCGGTTCGACTGGAATATTTTTGAAGCTGCCAGCAGTTCAAATCAATTTCTTTGTCGGTTGGGTTGTACAACTCGACATACTCATCGTCGCTGTCGCTGACGCCCTCGAATTTAATTTCAGAAATTAAAACATTGGCCTGGGTTTTATTTTTTGCTTCAAGGCAAGAATCGTTCGATTGAACCGGAGTTGGAATTGACCCGCCGCCGGCGAAAAAGACAGGCTGATTTTGGTTGTTGGGTTGGATCTGATTTTGAAAATTTTGATTTTGGTTACCACTACTATTTTGATCGTTTGAAAAATATTCGGTTGAGGTCGTCGCGGTTGAAGTTGAGATTAAAAGTTGAACCGATATTGAAGTTGGCGGCGAATTTTCACGAATAATCGAACTGGTCGACAGAACTGTAATATTTCTATTTGGATTGAGAATGTTCGCGTCGAAATTTTGGTCGGAGAGTAAATTGGATTGACTATTTTGGTTAACTCTAATTTCGTTGGAAGTTGTTCGGTTTTGGTTTAAATTTTGATCCGGAGTTTTTTCTTGATTGGAAATTTTCTGATTGGGCTGGTTCTGAACCGAAGTTTGGTTAGAGGCATCGGCGAACAAAATTGACGGAAGCGGCTGTTTATTAACTGGATTAAAAAAACTTTGGATATTAGCTTCAACCCGGCCGTAAAAACCAACAACCGGGTTGATCACAGTCCAGATAATTTTCTTGCTCGAAAAGTAATCGGTTAGATGAAAAAATCTTTTAATTAAACTATCTCGGGCTTGAATGTTTTCAATCTGGCTTAAAATCGGGTCATTTTCACGACTTTTTATTTCTTGGAAGTAAAGACCTAACAAAGCCGCGCCGTGCTTAATGATCTCCGGATATGTTGCCCTTAACCAATATTCGTGGATCAAAGGATAATCTGTTGTGCAACCCAAAAAATCGATACAAAATAAAACCTTTCCACCAGCGGTACTGGTATAATAAATTTTTGCCTTTCTGTCACTAATATTCACATTAATATAATTAGCTGATTTTATCGCCGGTAAGTAAAAATCATTACCGATCGTATCCTGAGAAAAAAAATTATTAGCGGTGAAATCAGCCAAACTTTTAAAAACACTATCGATGTTTGAAAAAGATAATGGCGATGCTTTTTTGTCAATAAGTTCCTGGGAAAAATTTAAATAATACTTTTGAGAAATTTCTTTGGCAAAATTTTCATAGTCCGATTTTGGATCAGCGCCGATGCCGGTGTGAGCGTCGGCCCGACCGTGTTCGGGCACGCCTAAATCTTCCAAGAGATGGAGAACGTGACCGAGCGAAACAAAAGCTGAGTCTTTATTATGAGAATAAGCGCGAACTGATTCTTGAAAAGTCTGATCCGTGTCATAAATCAACTGACCTTCTTCGTCTTGAACCCAAGTTGGAGATTTTTCCGGTGCGGACGGCACGATCAAATTCAAAAGATTGGCCCAGGTTGAAAACGGCGCGGCGCCGCGAAAATATTTCGTGACCAAGCCGGTATTGTGAACTGGATCGAAAAAATGATTAACCCAGCGAGGCGAGTTGTCTTCTCTAATACTGCCTCTTTTCAAAAGATTTCTTTCTTTATCGCTAATTTTTCTCTCGGCGTAAGAGTTGTAAAAATTAACAACCTCGTCGGTCAAGTCAGGATGAGTTGTTCGAGCGTCAAAAGCAAATGAAAAATTAAAACCAAAAAGCGCTAAAAATAAAACGATTTTTGCTATTTGAGCAACCATTTTTTGGTATATGGATTCAATCTAAAAACTAAGCTTGTTGAGCCGTATTCATAATCTTTGTCTGATTTTGCCCAGTCTAATTGAGCCGAGGCAACGGTTATTGACGGAATTTGAGATGTTTCTGCAAAAATTAAATCGATGTTTTTTTCGTATATAAAGTCGGTTCCTAACTCTTTTTCATCTTTTCCTAGAGTAAAATAAGAATTATTTATTTCAGTAAACTTCCTGCCGAAATCGTTGCCATATTTTTTTAATAAGCCAACTCTTTTAAGTCTGGCTAACCTATCTTTTGTGCTATCTCTATTATACGGCCACCAATATTGGATCGCAGTATTAATATCTTCCTTGATTAGTGCATCAAGATATAAATTAAAAGTCTCTTGAGGCGTGGCGCCGCCAAGGGTGGCAGTTCGTAATGGTTCATCGTAAAGATACTGAGTGTAAGCCTTTGAGCGAGGGAATTGGAAAAGGGCGAAAGTCAAAGTTCGGCCGAAGAATCCGGCCAAAGTTCCGGCGATAAAAATAAGCAGGATAAAAAATGAACCGCGGTTCATTTTTGTTCGGTCATAAATACCCAAGGCACCGACCAACGGTAAATCGGGTTGAAAGCGCTTATGGCCGAACCATCATAACCGACGAGACCGCCATTTTGGAAAATACCATAACTGGCGAAACTCCAACCAAAAACAAAAGCGATGAGAAATAAAATTTGAATTTTACTCAAATGAAATCTTTTCATTAAAAACCTTCATTGAAAATTTATCAAAAAATTTTAACACATTTTTAAACTTGTCAAGAAAAAATCATCTGGCCAATCAAACACAAAAAATAAACTTCCCCTCTAAAGAGAACGAGATAAAACAATAAGATGGGCGCAAGCAAACGCGCTCAGTGTTTTAGTAAGGCACCTCAAATTCACTTGAACCAGATCCTTCTTGCTCAAACTCGGGGATTTCTTCAACCGAGCCGCTCTCGGAATTAGATGAAAAACCATCGCCGCCCTTTGGACCAAATTGGATATTTTCCGCCACAACCTCGGTCGAGTATCTCTTTGTCCCGTCGGTTGCTAGCCAACTTCTATAAGTAATCCGGCCCTCAACCATTATCGTCCGGCCCTTGCCTAAATACTGTTTGCAAGTTTCCGCCAACTTGCCCCAAACAATAACGCGGTGGTACTGCGTTTCTTCCTTGGGCTGACTGTCTTTATCCCGATAGACTCGATTCGTGGCCAAATTCAAAGTCGCGACCGATGTGCCTGAAGGCAGCGATTTAAGTTCGACCTCTTGAGTCAGCCGACCGATTAAAAAAACTTTATTTAAATTCATGGCTAAGTATTAAACTTTTAATTTTAAAAAATTTTCCTTGGTCTTAGTTTCAAATTTTGATTTGTCCAAAAGACGCTACCGAAA